>JALEHC010000128.1 GCA_022763215.1 Saprospiraceae bacterium | reverse complement strand
GCGAAATTTTCTTTGAAAAAGATTACAAAATCGGCTACCTACAACAGGAACCTGTACTCGACGAAACCAAAACCGTCAAAGAAATTGTGGAAGAAGGCGTACAGGAAACCGTTGACCTACTCAAAGAATATGAGGCGATCAACCAAAAGTTCATGGAGCCTATGGGCGATGATGAAATGAATGCCCTCATCGAAAAACAAGGAGAACTCACCAATAAACTCGATCACCTCGATGCCTGGGAACTTGACCACAAACTGGAAACTGCTATGGATGCCTTGCGCACGCCAGATGGAGATAAGCCAGTAAAAGTACTTTCAGGTGGTGAACGTCGTCGTGTGGCCCTTTGTCGACTACTACTCAGCAATCCTGATATTCTATTGCTCGATGAGCCTACTAACCACCTTGATGCAGAAAGTGTTCATTGGCTAGAACAATACCTTCAGAATTTTCCGGGAACGGTGATCGCTGTAACGCACGACCGTTATTTCCTTGACAATGTAGCGGGTTGGATTTTGGAGCTTGATCGCGGTGAAGGTATTCCATGGAAAGGAAATTACTCATCTTGGTTAGAGCAGAAAGCTAAACGTCTGGAACAAGAAGAAAAACAGGAAAGCAAACGACGCAAAACGCTGGAGCGCGAGTTGGAATGGATTCGCATGAGTCCGAAAGCCAAGCAGTCAAAAGGAAAAGCTCGTTTGAATGCCTATGAAAAACTAGCTGACGAAGAAACGAAGGAAAGAGAAAAGAAATTGGAATTATTCATTCCTCAGGGGCCTCGTCTGGGTGATGTAGTGGTGGAAGCGGAAGGTATCAGCAAGGCATACGAAGATAAAGTATTGTTCGAAAACCTTAATTTCAGTATACCCAAAAATGGTATTGTTGGTGTAATCGGACCAAATGGTGTGGGTAAATCTACCCTTTTCAAAATCATTATGGGATTGGTAGAGCCAGATGCAGGAGATATCAAAATTGGTGACACGGTAAAGGTTTCTTATGTTGATCAGTCGCATGAAGACCTCTTACCTGAGAAATCTATTTTTGAAGTAATCTCTGGTGGCAACGATATGATAATGGTCGGTAATTCTGAAATTAATGCTCGTGCTTACATCAGTAAGTTCAATTTTAGCGGAAGCGACCAACAGAAAAAAGTAGGTGTACTGTCAGGTGGAGAGCGCAACCGCGTTCATTTGGCGATGACACTGAAAGACGGTGGTAACCTGATTATGCTCGATGAGCCTACCAACGATATTGATGTAAATACTCTTCGTTCGCTGGAGGAAGCTATTGATAATTTTGCGGGTTGCGCGATTATTATTTCACACGACCGTTGGTTTATCGACCGTTTGGCTACACATATCCTGGCTTTTGAGGGTAATAGTGAAGTAACTTTCTTTGAAGGGAACTTCTCTGATTATGAAAAAATGAAAAAGGAAAAGCATGGTGATATTCAGCCAAAACGACCTCGTTTCAAGAACGTTTTGAACTAGTTTTTCTCTGCTTTTCAGCATAATAAAAAGGGAGTGGCCAAAACCGCTCCCTTTTTTAATTTCCCAAATGCCTTTTCAAAAATCCCGTCCGCCCAAATGGACGGACAAGGATTGAAAATGGCATATAAACTAAAGCTTTTCAAATCCGCTGTAGCGATTAGACCGCTACAGTTACGTCTGCTGTTTTTACTGTTTTGATAATTCTTGCTGCTACTTTGTAGGGATCAGCTGCTGAGTTTGGACGGCGGTCTTCCAACCAGCCTTTCCAGCCGTTTTCTACAGTTGCCACCGGAATACGGATAGAAGCACCACGGTCAGAAACACCAAAGCTGAATTTATCGATTGACTGTGTTTCGTGATCACCTGTCAAACGCTGATCATTATCTGCGCCATATACTGCGATATGCTCTTTTACAAGCGGACGGAATGCTTCACAGATCGTCTCGTAAATGCCTTTGTCGCCACATTCTCTTAATACAGAATTAGAGAAATTAGCGTGCATACCAGAGCCATTCCAATCACCTTTGATTGGCTTGCAGTGCCAGTTGATCGCCACGCCGTATTTTTCAGCCGTACGCTCCAACAAGTAACGAGCTACCCATACTTGATCACCAGCCTCAGCTGCACCTTTTGCAAACACCTGGAATTCCCACTGACCAGCTGCTACCTCTGCATTGATACCCTCTACATTGATGCCTGCATCAAGGCATAGGTCAAGGTGTTCTTCAACGATTTCACGGCCAAAAGCATTGGCAGCACCCACAGAGCAATAGTACTGACCTTGTGGATTTGGGTAACCATTTTCAGGGAAACCGAGTGGCTTATTGGTAGTCGTATCCCAAAGGAAGTATTCTTGTTCAAAACCGAACCAGAAGTCGGCATCATCATCGTCGATCGTCGCGCGGCCATTTGACTCGTGCGGCGTCCCATCTGCATTTAGCACTTCTGTCATTACCAAATAAGCATTTTTACGCCCTGGGTCGTCAAAGATTGCGACTGGTTTGAGTAGACAGTCAGAAGAATTACCGAGTGCTTGTTGGGTAGAAGAACCATCGAAAGACCACATAGGGCAATCTTCCAGTTTACCACTAAAATCCTTTTCAATTCTTGTTTTGCTTCTCAAGCTTTGTGTTGGCTTGTAGCCATCCAACCAAATGTACTCTAGTTTTGATTTTGCCATTTTTAAATAATTTTGATTGTCTTGTCAATAATGTTAAAAAGCATATACTGCAGCCACGATGAATACCGGAATCTGCTTGGTGAGCTTGCCGTCGTCACCATCCGGAAAGATTTCATCTGAAGCCGTATCAAGTCTAAATTCAGGGATGAATGTAAGTGGACCTTGTTTATAATTTCCCGAAAGGGTGAAGCTGAAAACACTGCCTTCCTGTGCACCCAATAATACCGCATCGGCATCATCCAGATATTCAGCACGTGTTGCCAGCAGGAAGCTTTCGCTAAATGCATAGTTGGCATAAACCGCTGCGCCATACCAGCTTGTAGCGTCGCCTTCGTCTGGCACGATCGACTTATGACTCACGTTCAGCCCAAGACCGAGCTGTGCGTTAGCTTGAAAAGAAGCCGTCAAATCTACCTGATGACCGAAAATATCTACACCACCCTCTTCTCCTGATTCGTCTCGGCCACCGATATAATTTAGGTAAAGGCCAGTCGTTCCGTTAGCATAAGACAATTGTCCGCCGATGTGCTTGCCCGGTACGATATCAAATTTGTTATCGGTATCATCAAACAAACCGACCATCATACCAAACCTTTCAGAAAGCGCAATATCTGCTTTCACACCAGTGTGGTAAAATGGACCATTGGAAAACAAGTAAGAGGTACTATAATTGAGGTTATCTGGTGAATCGATCAATTCGTAACCTACATGCGTGCCGTAGTTACCAAGTGTAAAGGTCAACCATTCTACAGGAGTGTAGGTAACATACAACTGCTTGATGGCAGAAAGCGTGGTACCGCTAAAGCCATTGGCTGTTTCTGCACGAGGCCCTACTGCGATATCCGCTACAAAACCAACAGTTCCTTCTTTGGAAATTTTGACATTTGCCATCCCCAAATTGAAGGAATTTACCGCTTCTGTAAAGCTGGTTGGTAGTGGGTTATCGGTAGCACTATAGGCATAATACAAGTCCACAAATCCCGAAATATCAAAAGGTAATTTACTTTCCACCTCTTCTACTTTTTCGGCAGTAGGTGTTTCAGCCGAGTCATTTGTGAGGACGCTTTCGTCCGTTGACATGGCATCTTGTGCGATGGCTGGCTGGCATAGGCAAAGTAATGCCAGGAGCAAGCCAGATAACTGGAGCACTTTCATAATTCGTAGGTTTAAATGTTTTGAAAATAGGGTTGCTTTTGACAAACCATCCGAAACATTTTACTAACCAATAGTGAAAATGCGCACAAAGTATTACCTTTGAACCCGGACGATTTATCGTTCCTCGAATGGCTTCTGAGTAATGTTGCAGCAGGATCAGAAGCCATCTTTTTTGAGTCTTTGTGTGTGGTTAAGTCTGTTTGCTTACTTTACAGATAGCTGGTAGGAGGTTTTGTCTCCCGCCACATCCGTGTAAGCATTCATATCGTGTTCGGCCACATCCAGTCCTTTGTGTTCCTGTTCTTCGCTTACGCGAATACCAATAGTGATCTTTAGTAGATACATCAGACCAAAGGCAAAAGCGAAAGAGAAAAGACAGACTGCCAAAGCACCGTAGAACTGAATCCATAACTGTTCCAGGCCGGCTTTAGAGCCAAAAATTCCAACTGCCAGCGTACCCCAAATACCACATGCCAAGTGTACAGAAGTAGCACCTACTGGATCGTCAATTTTTATACGATCAAAAAACACCACGGAGAATGGAATAATTACCCCTGCAATACCACCAATAATAATGGCATTCATAGGTGTCATTACATCCGCACCAGCTGTGATACCTACTAATCCGCCAAGAATACCATTTAGTACCATTGACAAATCATGAGATTTGAAAAGTGAGTAAGAGGTAATAAAGGCAGCAACTGCACCAGCTGCAGCAGCTAGTGAGGTAGTGACGAATACAAGAGATACGCCAACCGGATCAGCAGAAAGTACCGATCCGCCATTAAAACCATACCAACCAAACCAAAGCAGGAATACACCAATAGCAGCCAAAGGCATGCTGTGTCCCGGAATTGGTTTGATGCTACCATTGCTTTGGTATTTGCCCAAGCGAGGGCCCAAAATGATTACTGCAGCTAAGGCAGCACTTCCACCTACAGCGTGAACCAGCGTAGAACCAGCAAAGTCATAAAACCCAGCTGCATCTAACCAACCAGCTCCCCACTTCCACATACCTGTGATGGGATAAGAAATAGCAACAAAGATGGTAGAGAATAAAAGAAATGCTTCCAGCTTAATACGTTCCGCAACAGCACCTGATACAATGGTAGCAGCGGTTGCAGCAAACATAGCCTGAAAGATAAAATCTGTCCAATAAGTATAACCTCCGTCGGCATAAACGGCAAAGTTACCTTCGGCGTAGGCTGCCAAGTTGTCGATTGGCATGGAAGCCCCGAAACCAGCAAAGCCAAAGAAACCACCCTCGTTCATACCCGGGTACATTAAATTAAATCCGCAAATAAAGTAGGTAAGCAATCCGATTGCAATAATCATTGCATTTTTGAAAAGAATATTAACCGTATTCTTTCTTCTGACAAAACCTGCTTCAAGCGCAGAAAAACCAAGATGCATGACAAACACCAATACGGTAGCCACTAGCATCCAAACATTATTAGCGGTAAATAATGCCTGATCCATAATTTATAATTTTTGTGATTCTACAATATGTTTTAGGAGACCTGATAGAGACAGGCCATTCAACTTCAATAATTTGGAAATACGTGATTAAGACTTAGGTTTGTCGTGGTAGGTCAAGAATAGTAGTTAGGGTGTGCTTAATGTTATTGGGTCAATTAAAGAGCAGACTCGTTTTGTTCACCCGTACGAATTCGGGTTACATTGGCAACGTCAAAAACCATTACCTTTCCATCACCCACCTCGCCGGTACGGCCAGCCTGAATGATCGTTTCTGTAATTTGATCAACTTGTGCATCAGAACAAAGGATATCGAGTTGCAATCTGGCAATGTAATCGGAGTCATAAACACTGCCGCGATAGACTAATTTTTCACCTTTCTGTAGGCCAAAACCTTTGACATCTTTCAAAGTGAAAAAGTTGACACCAATCTTCGCGAGTGCATCTCGAATTGCATCAAAACGAGACAAACGAATGATTGCTTCAATTTTCTTCATTTTTGTGTATTTTTACTTCTTTAGTTTCAGAATTAGCTAAAATCGCTTGATATCTTGCTTTTTGCTATTTGTAAGAGTAAATGTAGTACTCTCCAAAAAGCTCAACAATGAAGTTTTTTTAGTTGCTGTTATACCCAAACCCTACCCCTCCAAATACAAACCACTGACTATCAAATAGATAATTAAACATCTAATGTTATGCTCAGTGCTCAAAAAGATCAATTATTTTTGTTAATTAAGTCGCTATCAAAGGCCGAAAAACGCAATTTTAAAATCTATGCCAAACGGCATCAAGGCGGTAGCGACACCAAATTTGTACAGCTTTTTGAAGTACTTGATAAAATCGATGAGTACGATGAAGAGGCCGTGCTGAAAAAGCTACCCGACGTTCAGAAAAAACAACTCTCCAACCTCAAACGCCATTTATTCAAACAAGTACTTACTAGTCTGCGACTAATTCATAATCAGCGAAATATAGATATTCAGATTCGAGAACAACTCGATTTTGCCCGCATTCTTTACGGTAAGGGAATGTATATGCAAGCCTTGAAAATACTCGAACGCATCAAGAAAATAGCCGTCGATAATCACCAAGATATTCTACACCTTGAAATACTGGAATTTCAAAAATTAATAGAAGCCCGCCATATCACTCGAAGCCGCGCTATCGAAAATAAAATGGAATTGTTACTGGTCGAATCTCACCGCAGGTCATCCATCACACACGAAACCAGTCGATTATCTAATTTCAACATCCAGATTCATGGTTATTACATCGAAAATGGTCATATACAATCAGAAGCAGATAGAGCAGAAGTAAATCGTTTTTTCAAAGAAAATGTACCTCAAGGAACAGGATTTAGCCGAACTACTTTTTTTGAAAAAGCCAATCTTTTCCAGGCTTTCATGTGGTACCATTATATATTGCTCAATTTTAAAGGTTGTTGTGAGAATGCACAACAATTACTCAACCTCTTCTACATTGAGCCACAAATGCGTGAAAAAGACCCAGATCTATATTTTCGCAGCCTTTATTATGCACTGACATTTTCATTTATTCACAAAGACTATGAGCGTTTTAATCGGCATTTACAGGAATTTGAGTCCATTTTTGCTCAATTACAAGAAGAACTATCCCAAAATTCTGAAATGATGGCGATGGTTTATTTGTTTTTGTGCCAACTCAACAGCCATTTGCTGCACCGCTCCTATCAAGAAGGCTTACGGCTTGCGCCAAAAATCAAAGAACAATTGCCCCAATTCGAGGGGAAGATAGACATACATCGTCTGCTCCTGATTTATTACAAATTGGGCTACCTCCATTTTGCACTTGGCCAATACGACGAAGCCATCGAACAGCTCAACGATATCATCATGCTGAAAGGCACCCACCTGCGCGATGATCTGCTGCTCAATGCGCGTTTATTGCAAATCATCTGCCACTTTGAGCTGGGCAATTTTAGCTTAGTCGATTATCTGATTCCTTCCCTTTCTCGCCTGCTCAAACGCTCGAGAGAAGCCAATCAACTGCAATTGATGGTGCTGAAAAACCTACAACAGCTCAACAAAACCCCTGAACAAAACTGGGGGCCAATTTTTGAAAATTTGGACGCCGAGCTACAACTTTTCAGACATAATATATTTGAACAAAAGTCTATCATTTTCTTTGATCCTCAACCTTGGATTGATCATCATTTAGGTGTGAAAGAGAGGGCCTCTGGTTCGGCTTAAGCCAAAAAAAATTCAGATATTTGGGAAGTACCCGTTTATCAGGTATATCGCTTTCGCTAAATATTAAGCAAAACCCTTAACCGCCGTCGCTGATGCGTATTCTTGTTTCTTTTTGCATTTTTTTTCTGCTCTGTACATCCGTTCAGGCACAAGAAACCGATAGTATTGACTTTCAGCAATGGAGTATCCCGTATGACTGGATCGAAAGTTTCCTGCAAGATACTGACAGCGAGGGTACTTTCGATTTCAATACTTTTTTTGATCAACTTGATCTTTATATCAACAATCCACTCAATTTGAATGCAGCCAGTGAAGAAGATTTACATGAGCTGGGACTGTTGTCAGATGTACAAATTATCAACTTTCTGAATTATCGCCGTCAGGCAGGAGCACTCATTGAACTTTATGAACTACAGGCCGTACAGGGATTTGATATGCAGACCATACGACGGATCTTGCCATTTGTGGATTTGGACGCCAAGTCCAGAAATTTTCAGAAATCGATCGGTTCTATGCTGGTCGAAGGTCAAAACGAAATTTACCTTCGTTGGAATCGATTTCTGGAAGACCAACGAGGATATCGCTCTGACATTAGTAGCCCGTATGAGGGTGACCCCAATCAACTGTATTTTCGATATCGACATCGTTTTAGCAATAAGCTAAGCTATGGCATTACTGCCGAAAAAGACCGTGGGGAAGCTTTTTTCGCTGGTAGCAATCAGCAAGGCTTTGATTTTTATTCCGCTCATTTCTTCTTGCGGGAATACACGCCTTGGCTCAAATCGCTTGCCCTTGGTGACTACAGCGTAAATTTAGGACAGGGACTTTTGATATTTACTGGCTTTAGTCGGGGTAAAGGTGCTCAGGTGGCTAGCATTAAAAAAACCGGACAAACGCTTCGGCCTTACACTTCTGTAAATGAGGTCAATTTTATGCGTGGTGCAGGCACCACCCTTCAATTCGGAAATTTTGAAGTAACCGGCTTTTATTCCTTTCAGCAACTAGATGGCCGTCTAATTCTGGAAGACACAACCGACTTAGATGAAGACCTTCGGTTTATTTCCTCTATTGACCGCTCAGGTTTGCACCGTACCGCTTCTGAAATTGCTAAAGAAAACTCAACAGAATTACAAACCATTGGAGGATCATTAAAATACAAGACCGATCGTGGTCATATTGCATTCAATATTCTTCACAACCAACTGAATGGCGACCTCAGTCGCCCTGATGCACCCTACGCTTTATTCCGGTTTGCCGGAAACTCGTTACTTGGTATGAGTGCAGATTATTCTTTCATCTACCGCAATCTGAACTTTTTTGGTGAGACCGCTTACAGCGAAAATGGCGCTATTGCCACACTGAATG
>JALEHC010000127.1 GCA_022763215.1 Saprospiraceae bacterium | reverse complement strand
GTACTTTCTTCGCCATCTGGGTATCCATACGGTCAAATCGATGTCCTCCGGGGGCATCTTCATAAATCTCATACTCAAACTTTTTACCTTCTGCTTTTAACGATTTTATCAAATGCTCGACTTCTAGTACATTTACATCGCTATCATTGGTATTGGTGTGCACCAATAATGGTGTTTGTAACTTATGCGCCTGCCAAGCAGGCGAGCGACGGCGGTATTCGTCTACATCTTCTTTGGCAGTTTTTCCGATATGATAATCTACCGAATACAAATCGCGATAGCCCTGCGTTTTATACCCCATTCGAGCAATCAAATCACTCACAGGCACACCAGCATAGCCGACTTTGTAAGCATCTGGGTATTCAAACAAATTCATCAGCGTAATTAAACCACCGTGGCTCCACCCAAGTATTCCTACCCGATTAGCATCTACGATATCATAGTTTTCGATCATGTAATCGCGGCAAGCCTTGACATCTTGTATCTCAAGCCCACCATAATCAATGGCTTCATAAAACCGGCGGCCGTAGCCGGTACTACCCCGATATTCAGGGGCTACCACAATATATTCTTGTGCTACCAATTCACGCACGATATGGGCGTAGCCCGTATTAAAATTGCTGTGTACGCCGCCATGCGGCAATACCAAGAGTGGATACTTTTTATCCGGATCGATAGATTTGGGAACAAAAATGTAGGTCTTGATTCGAAGCGGATTGGTTGCATAAATCGATTGAGCAGCGCCACGCATAAGCTTTTTCTTTTCTTCACCCATCGGAGGGCCAGTCAGTTCGACTTTGTCGATAAAAGCGACATCATCCAGTTTGTTGTACATCATGATGTCGTCTACTGCTTTGTTGACGCTGTTAAAACTATGGCGCAAATTAGAAACCTGTTTGCGTAGCGATTCGATTTCCTTTTGAAGTTCTTCTGTGCTTTGCGCAAAAATACTACTGGCCATAAAGCTCAGTAGCAATAGCAATGAGATGTTTTTCATACTAATTCCTGATTTTTTTCAAAAATTAGTGAAAATCTCTCAAAGCATCAGACATTTACAAAGTACATATCGATTTCTCCGATATTTTTTGCCGGAATTTTCCCTCTGTGCTCACACACAAACTGGTCTTTAACAAGGTCATAGGTCGAAGCCGAAATATTGACTTTGCCCGTTTCTCCTTTGGCTTCCATGCGGGCAGCAATATTGACAGTCGAACCCCAAACGTCGTAAGCAAATTTTTTGGCTCCTACCACACCTGCAACTAGTGGCCCAGTATGAATACCTACTCTGGCTTCAAAAGGAATTTTGCCAGCTTCGATTCGCTCAATTTTCCACTCACTCAAAAACTTTTGGATATCCAAAGCTGCATGAATGATGCGAATGGGATGATTGTTGTCTGGCTTTGGCAAACCACCTGCACACATGTAGGCGTCACCTATCGTTTTAATTTTTTCAAGTTGATACTGATCAATGATTTCATCAAACTTTTTAAAGCAATAATCCAGGTCTTCTACCAACTGATCAGCGGGTAATTGATTGGATATCTGGCTAAAGTTTTTGAAATCAGTAAAAAGTATGGATACCTGTTTGTATGCTTTTGGCAGGGCATTGCCTTTTTCTTTGAGTTCATCGGCAATCGGCTTGGGGAGGATGTTCAATAATAGCTTTTCCGATTTATCCTGTTCCTCCTTGATGGCTTCATTTTTTTGTTGCAGCAGATGGTTAAACTTGCGGCTTCGGGCATACAGCCAAAAACCGGTGATACCTGCCAGTAGGGCAAAAGCGGCGATCCCGATGCTGCGATACCATCGAAGTTCGGTGTCTTTTAAAGCTATTTTACTTTTCGACAATTCGGCATCTTTTTGGCTAAGAATGAGGGAGTCTTGTATGCGTTGGCGTTCGATGCTGTCATTTTTCATTTGCAGCATATCGATCATGCGTTGGGTGCGGGTAAGCAATAGCTCCTGTTTGGCAAATTCTTCATTATACTGGCTGACTTCCGACACCATATTGGCCATATCTTTTTGCATATTCTCATCATCCGCATAAAGCGACAGTACACTGTCTTGTAATTCTTGTAGTCGCTTTTCGGCTGCTTGCTGCACCCTTTGCTCAAATACATTTTTTAGGATACCTTTTAGCGGCAAGCTATCTTGTACTGCAACCTCCCGAAGGACTTGTCGGGCTGTTTTACGCAAGTGCGGTGGCAGGCCTTGGATAGTGGCTTCCAGAGAATCAGGAGAGACGGTATCGAGCCGGTTACTAAGTTCTGTTCTGCGTTCTTGTACGGCATCTCTGAATCGTTGAGGTCGAGGTCTTCTTCTTTGCGCTTGCGCGAAATGTGAGACGAGGAATAGGAAGATAAATAGTCCGATTATGCGTTTCATAGGTATCAAATAGATTGGAAATGAATTTACGGGTTTTGAGTTTAATATGTGGGTTCTTACTCAGCTGTTTTATGCATTTGCATGCAAATGCTACACAAGTAGCCAAGGCCATCTACACGCATTTGGACGGAGCAAGAGAATAAATGTTTATTCTCCGCACCAGGATTGTTCAGAAAAAGGGGGCACATTTACCGAAAGGTAGAACAGCAAAAAGAAATTAAAGCCATAGCATATGAAGTGCTAATAAATTCAAGCAATGGTGTATTTTTTTCAATTAAGTCGTTAGATGGAATTAAAAAGGAGTGCAATTTTATCCAGTCCTTACAAAATAACCCCCTAATGATCTTATCATCAATTAGTTCAATCATTTTAAAAGGACAGGTTTTACTTGTTTATAATTCTGATCCCTCACTTAATTCCAAATATTTTTAAAAAAGAGGATACCTTTTTGTTACTTTTTTTACCCTTCCCATTATGAGAGTGAAACAGTTCGATAGCAGCGGTATACCAGTAGGAATGACAGATGACCAAATCACAAAAAACCACAAGTAAATTAGCGTTTACTTAGCGAAAACAAAAAGACGAACTCATTTATACAATCCGCTCATTCCTTAGGTAAAGGCCCCGGGGTTAACTTTTGAACAGTAAAAATTT
>JALEHC010000126.1 GCA_022763215.1 Saprospiraceae bacterium | reverse complement strand
GAAGCATAGCCTTAGCTACGCGACTGAAGAACAACGAAAATATACGCTAAAAGAACCAGAAGACATCGAAAGGTTATTATTTAACCGTTACTTAAGCACTTATGCTGATTTTATTTACTGGCTTGAAGTAGCATCAGTTTTAAATTTCTGTTAAATTGCATATTCAGCTATATGATTAATACCTGATATTTCTATAATATCAATACCTTTTCACTCTATAACTTTGCTCGCCCAAATTATTTGATAGCAATCTTAAGCAATACAGATGGCTATTTTCTGCGGTTTTATAGGCATAGTATGCTTCCAAATAAAATCCGGTTGGATTTACAACTACTAAATGACTAATCATGAAAATTATTATCCCAATGGCAGGCCGAGGCTCTCGTTTGCGTCCTCATACCCTGACCGTTCCAAAACCTCTCATTCCTATTGCAGGTAAGCCAATGGTACAACGTCTGGTTGAAGATTTGTCTGCTACACTTCCTCAAAAAGTAGATGAAGTGGCATTCATTATTGGTGATTTTGGGCAAGCAGTTGAAGATCAGCTAAAAGCGATTGCTCAGACCATTGGTGCCAAAGGAAGTATTTATCATCAGGATCGCCCACTGGGCCCCGGGCATGCTATCCTTTGCGGTGCCCCAAGTCTCGAAGGCCCTTGTGTGGTTGCTTTTTCGGATACCCTATTTAAGGCAAACTTTAATTTCGATCCTTCCGAGGATGGTATTATCTGGGTACAAAAAGTTGACAATCCTTCTTCTTTTGGCGTAATCAAACTGGATGCCGAAGGTGCGATCAGTGATTTTGTTGAAAAACCAACGACCTTTGTGTCTGATATGGCGATTGTCGGTATTTATTATTTCCAAGATGGTGCTAACCTGAAGGCTGAATTACAGTACCTCATCGATCATGATGTAAAGGAAAAAGGTGAATACCAACTGACTACCGCACTCGAACATATGAAGCAAAAAGGGCTCAAATTTAAGCCTGCCAGCATAGACGAATGGCTAGATTGTGGTAATAAGGATAATGTGTTGGATACCAACACGCGTATGTTGCAATTAAAGATGGAAAAGGAGTCTCTTATCGATCCAACGGCAATGCTCGATAATTCCGTCCTGATTCATCCGTGTTATATTGGTGCAAATACCGTTTTGCGCAACACTATCGTGGGGCCACACGTTTCAATAGGTAGCGATTGTGAGATTGAACACAGCGTTATTCGCAATAGTTTGATTCAGAATCAGACAGTAGTAAAGGATGCCAATCTGAATCGTAGTATGCTTGGTAGTCACGCCAAATTCGATGGTAAAGCGGCATCCGTTAGTCTGGGCGACTATTCTGAACATTAATCAGGCAAGGCCCAATTTTTATAAGACAATAACACTCGATACATGAGGCGTAGATTTATTCAATTGGTTAGTGGTTTGTTGTTGTGCTGCACTTTCGTGCAAATGCTACACGCACAAGAACAAATTAGTGAAGAAGAAATCAAATTACAGGAAGCTTTTCTGGAAGCCAGTAAAGAACGTATTCTCGGTAATTTTGAAAAAGCAGCATCCCTCTTTGAAGCTTATATAAAAGAGGATAGAGACAATGATGTGGCTGTTTTTGAATTGGGAAAAATATACGACGAACTGAATCAAACCGAAAAAGCAATTCAGTACTTCGAAAAAGCCCTGAAAATCGATCCGGGAAATGAATGGTACCAAAAATATCTGGCTGATGTTTATCAGAAAATGGGCCTCGACAAGAAAGCAGCTGAAATTTATACCAATTTGGTGGAGAAGCATCCACAAAATGAATACTATTACTTTAAGTTGGCCTACTTTCTCGTACGAGCTAATCAGATTGAAGAAGCACTTGGTGTATATCAAAAATTAGAAGAAAAGTCAGGTATTAGCGAAGAACTCATTCGCAGAAAACATTCCCTTTATGTCGGCATGGGGGATAATAAAAAAGCAGCGCAAGAGCTTCAGCGGCTAATCGATGCTTATCCGGAAGATGTTGACTATTGGTACTTATTGTCTTCTTTTTATGAGCAAATTGGTCGTCGTGATAAAGCAATGGAAGTCTATGAGGAAATCCTGAAAATTGATCCGGAAAGTCCCAAGGCTGTCATGGCAATGGCGAGCAATCAAGCACCTAAAAATGATGAAGTTCAGTATCTACGTTCTTTGGCACCGGTCTTTGAACAAATTGATGTGGATATCGACCTCAAGATGGCGCGAATTATTCCGCTGATTCAGGAAGTGGCTAATACTGGGAATAAAGTATTGGCTGATGAAATCTTGAAGTTGACCTCTATACTCGAAAACGTTCATCCGAATGAAGCCAAGGCATTCTCGGCTTCCGGTGACGTACTTTTGTATACCGATCGTGTAGCAGAAGCCGTTAAAAAATATCAGAAAACGCTGGAATTAGATGATACCGTTTACAGTGTATGGGAACAGCTGATGTACGCTTTCGCGGAATTGAAAAAATACAATGAACTGGCAGAGACTTCTGAAGAAGCGATAGATTATTTTCCGAATAAGGCAAGTGCTTATTACCTGAATGGTCGGGCTCATACGGCACTCGGCAATTATTCGGAGGCTGTTGGCGTACTGGAACAAGCACTGCTCATAGCTGGCAATGATGGCTATATTCAGTTTCAGGTACTCGGTAACCTGGGTAAAGCTTACCACGAACTCGGTGACGATACGCAATCTAACCAAGCCTATGAGAAAGCACTACAGCTAAATCCTAAAGCACCAGAACTCTTGGCTCGTTACGCTTTGAGTTTGTCTGAACGTGGGGAAAATTTGGCGAAAGCCAAAGAAATGGCAGAAAATGCAGTAGATATATTACCCACTAGCCCTGTTACCAATTACGCTCGTGCTTGGCTGTATTACAAAGAGAAAAATTTGGCGAAAGCCAAAGAATGGTTGGACAAAGCATTGGTTAACAAAGGCAATGAAGATCCGGAAATTTTGGAAGCCTATGGAGACTTACTTTTCCAAACCCAATCGATAGACCAAGCAATAGAATACTGGACAAAAGCATTAAATATGGGTAGTTCATCCAAATTATTAAAGAAAAAGATTGAAGACCGAAAGCTATATGAATAACACACAATTGCTCACCCGAATTTTGGCGGTTTGTTTGCTTGCCTCAACTGCATTTGCATGCAAAACCACCAAAGTGGTCAAAGAAAAAGAAAAGCTGGAAAAAGATAGCGATTATTTGCTCAATCAGCTATTGGAAAAAGAACTGGATTTTGAATGGTTTTCAGCAAAAGCCAGAATTAGTTACCAAGATGATGCGCAGGGAATCACCGTGTCATCTACCATTCGAATGAAAAAAGATAGCCTAGTTTGGTTGAATGTGAAAAAACTGGGGTTTGAAATTGCAAGGGTGTTAATTACGCCTGACTCTGTGCATGTTATGGATCGATTCAACAAGGAATATTATGTTGAAGGCATTGATTATGTAGAAAAAATGTACAACATCCCTTCTGACCTTGGGACGATACAAAATATGTTGATGGGCAAAGCCATCGTACTGACCAAAGAGAATCTGAAAACAAGACTAGATACAGATGCCTACTTTATTAGTGGTCAAAATCAGCAACTTGAAAACCAATTTTGGCTCGGTAGCACTGACTTATTGTTACAGCGAACCCTACTCAAGGATAAAAATGCAGCGCGAACCATTCGTCTAGACTATCAGGAGTATGGAGAGCTGGATGATGCGCGGAAATTTTCTTATCTTCGTAAGCTAAACATGGACAGTCAGGAAACAGGAAGAGTAGATGTAGAGATTAATTTCTCAAATGTCGAAATTAATGTCCCCAAGCAGATACGATTTGAAGTACCAAGTAGATATACAAGACTGGATTAACACCATTTGCCTGGTAGCTATTCTGTTAGTTGTCGGTTTTGGGTCTGCTCAGGCTCAAAACCGACAAGAACTGGAAAGTAAAAGGAAACAACTACTTCGGGAAATTGAAGAAACTACTACTCGCCTCAGCCAAACCCGAAAAGACAAAGCAGCCGCTTTGGATCGGTATTTTACGTTAAAAAAGCAGATAAAAAACCGTCAGCAGTTAATCATCACTTTGCGTGCAGAGTTGGATTTTGCGGAAGCAAGTATTCAACGTGCCAATGAAGTAGTGGATGCACTGGAGCAAGACGTAGTTGACCTTAAGCAAGAATATGCCAATACCCTTCGATCTGCTTATCGGAGCAGTATCAATAAAAGCTCGCTGGCATTTCTTTTCGCAGCTGAAGACTTTAATGATCTGTTTTTACGCTGGCAATATATTCGTCAGTATAATGAATACCGGCAACGACAAGCCCGCCTGATTATAGAAACGCAGGAAATGCTAATCGGAAAGGCAGAGCAATTGGCGGAGCGTAAGATCGAAAAAGAACAATTGTTGATTTCTCAGGAAGAACAACAAATTATACTTAATAAAGAATTGGCCGATAAGGATCAATTGCTTTCCAAGCTAAAAGTTAGTGAATCAAAGCTGGCAGCAAATTTGGAAGATCAGCAGGAAGCACATGCTGCCTTGAATGCAACGATTGAGCGAATTATTAGGGAAGAAATGGCGGAGCAGCGGCGGGCATCCCGAAATGCATCGTCTTTGACTGCATCGACCGAAAAAGAAGAGGCTGTCAAAAACGTAGCTACAGACCGGAGGTTGAGTGTAAGTTTTGAAAATCTAAAAGGGGCATTGCCATGGCCGGTGAAATCTGGTAAAATCATTAAAAAATATGGCCGCCAACCGCATCCAAATATTCAAACGATACAGATTACCAACAACGGAATCGATATTGAGAGCGAAGCAAGAGCTCGGGTTTTTGCTATTTATGATGGGAAAGTTGTTGGGTTGCGGTACATTCCGGGGTACCAGAATACGGTGATTTTGCAACACGGCACTTATTATTCGGTATACTCTAATCTGGAAGAAGTATTTGTGGGAAGAGGTGATGAAGTGAATGCTGATCAGGCGCTTGGCCGATTGAGCAAAGACAAACCGGAAGTACACTTTGAAGTTTGGAAAGAAAAACAGCGCATGAACCCAACATTATGGGTAAAGCCATTGTAATATGAAAGGTGACCTGAAAAATATCAGCATTTTTTTCAAAGAATCGAATTATTTTACATTTAAATAAGTTATCATAAAAAGGGATATCCTTTTGCAATCAGGTAGTACCTTCGCTACCTTAAGAAAGTGACAGTATATGGGAAACGAATGGAATTTAGGGCAGAAAGATTCAGGACTCGTCAGAGAAACCGAGTATGCGATATTGATTGGTCTGGTCACTAAAAATGAAACAGAAGAGCAAATCGTTGAATATTTGGATGAATTAGAGTTTTTGGCACTCACCGCAGGCGCCAAAACTTTAAAGCGATTTATTCAAAAATTACCACATCCGGACTCAAAAACGTTTATCGGAAGTGGTAAGCTGGATGAAGTTGCCGAATATATTGAAGAAAAGGAAGAAATCAGTATGGTCATCTTTGATGATGATCTTTCCGGTAAGCAAGTGAGTATTCTGGAAGAGCGATTGAAGGTGAAAATCATTGATCGAAGTAGTCTGATCCTTGATATTTTTGCAAGTCGAGCTCAGACGGCTCAGGCCAAAACGCAGGTTGAGCTTGCGCAAATGCAATACCTACTGCCAAGACTTCGTGGTTTGTGGACACACCTTGAAAGACAGCGAGGTGGTATCGGTATGCGTGGACCAGGTGAAAAAGAAATCGAGACAGACCGTCGTATTGTACGGGATAAAATATCGTTGCTCAAAAAGAAGCTGGAAAAAATTGACCAGCAAAATATGACGCGACGTAAGCACCGAAATGAATTGATTCGGGTAGCTTTGGTGGGTTATACCAATGTAGGAAAGTCTACTCTGATGAATCTATTGACAAAGTCAGATGTATTTGCTGAAAACAAGCTATTTGCAACATTAGACACGACTGTTCGGAAAGTAGCTTGGGAAGGTATGCCTTTTTTGTTGTCTGATACCGTTGGATTTATTCGTAAATTGCCTCACCATTTGATTGAAAGTTTCAAATCGACATTAGATGAAGTTCGCGAAAGCGATATATTGCTGCATGTGGTAGATATTGCACATCCATCACATGAAGAGCATATTCGTACCGTTAATCAGACCTTGAAAGACATGGAGGTGTTGGACAAGAAAACCCTGATGGTCTTCAATAAAATTGATTTGTACCGAGAGAAGAATTACGATGACTTGGTGGATGAAGAGGCGAAGCGAGAGATAGAGGAAGGTTTGCAGGGAAGCTTGAGCTTTCAGTTTGGTCATGACAATGTGTTGGTCTCTGCTTTGTCCAAAGAAAATATTGATGTATTGCGGGACAAGATGACAGAACTCATAAAAGAAGAGTACAAAATTAGATATCCTTATCAAGTAAAGCAGTGGTAGTGGAACATTTTGACTGCATTTACCGTAAGGGGAAATAACAGAAAGCAAGGAAACATACGAACAAAGCATCATTGATGAAGAGCATGCTATCCAAATACGCCGATTTATTAGTACGCTATTGCTTGGATGTACAGGAAGGTGAACGCGTATATGTACGCACCAGCACATTAGCCGAACCATTGGCCCGTGAGGTATTTCGGTCTGTGTTACAAGCAGGTGGAATACCAGAAATAGAGTTGGACTTTATGGGAAAAAACCGAATTCTGATCAATGATTCGGTTAATGAAGGACAGCTCCAATACGAACCATTCCTGTACAGTAAAGCGATTAAAGAGTTTGATTGCTTTTTGTATATCAGGGCTCCTTTTAACTTACGAGAAGATCAAAACCTTGATCCGGAGCGTTCAAAAATTCGCAAGGAATCGCAAAAAGATATCCTGAAAACTTATTTTGAACGAACAGCTACGCGCGAACTCAAGCGCAATCTTTGCCAATATCCTACCATCGCTAATGCCCAGGAAGCGGGCATGTCTTTAGAAGAATACGAACAATTTATATTTAATGCTTGCAAGCTGAATGAAGACGACCCCATTCAGGCCTGGCTGGATGTACGGAAAAATCAGCAGAAGATTGTCGATCTGTTGAATCAGCGTACGAAGGTGCAGTATCTGGGGGAAAATATCGACATTTCATTTGAGACAGTAGGTCGGACTTGGATCAACTCAGACGGGCAGACCAATATGCCTTCCGGCGAAGTATACACCTCTCCGGTAGAAGACTCGGTGAATGGACATATTCATTTTTCATTTCCGGGAGTTTATATGGGGCATGAAGTAGAAGGGGTGACCTTATGGGTGAAAGATGGCTGGATTGAAAAGTGGGAAGCCAAAAGAGGAAAAGACTTTTTAGATCAGATATTTCAGATAGAAGGATCGCGTCGATTTGGAGAAGCTGCCATCGGCACGAATTACAATATTGATCAGCTTACGAAGAATATCCTGTTTGATGAAAAAATAGGAGGTACTGTACACATGGCAATTGGTCAGTCTTACCTGCAAGCAGGTGGCAAAAACCAATCAACGATACATTGGGACATGATTACCGACATGCGGAATGGCGGAATAATACTTGCAGATGATGAAAAAATTTACGAAAATGGAGTCTTTCTTTTTTAACAAAAGAAATATTCCAACAATTGTACAGTTTTGTAGTTACAAAACTTGATCGAATTGTATATACTGTGTGTGTAGCTAAAGGGATGTTAACAAGGAATACCCCATAAGCCGCTCAAATTTGGTATTAGCAAAGGTAATCCACAAAAATGATTGCCAACAATTACATTGAACTTTAGAATTTATATAACTTGCGTTATAACAAGAGTATAGCACATAAAACAGGCATTAGTAAATGTCAACATGCAGAGAGAACATTTTTCGAAAACACATTAACATCCTTAAACCGTGAACAATAACATAGCGTTTTTAGAATTAAAGTATGGCAATATTTACGGTGGGTACCCCAACTTTTACGCAATCGCCGAAGTAGCACTTTTGGTTTTTGAACAAGGATCCAACAAAATCTTTTTGGAAAGCTGGGTCAACAACGCCAACGTCGATATCGTGAGCGTTTATTCAAAAGTAAATGAATTAGGGCATACCATCGGTCGGGCTCGTGAAGTCATTAACCTCCGCACGAGAAGAAGAAAACCTTACAAAGAAGATTTCCGCTTGGATGATCGTAGCTTGCAATATGCTTTTAAGCAGCTTCATCCAACCAAAGCTCCCATTCGTAGCTTCTTGATGAAAAACTTCCGTAAGTATCGTTTCCGTGATATCATTGTATTTGACGGACGTCGTGATATTTTCCTCTGTGAGCGTACTGGTGCCAAATTTGATCGTTTTAATATCATCGATATTCAAAAAGATCTGAATAAGGAAACAGATTATTTGTTCTCTCTAAACAAATTGTCTGTGGTGATTAACTTCGATTATGACCGAAGCTACCTTCGTTCTAATAATTTGGAGTATTGGTTGCACCCTATTGCCGCTCGACAAATTCAGCCAAAATCAGCTTCTTTTGATGCTGCTCGTCTGATGATGGTCTATAATGAATATACCGAACATCATGACGACTTCTTGTTGAAAGCTGCTTTGGTACTGAATAAAATTCAGAATTCAAAGACGGATGGCTAATTAAGCCCTTCCGTACTCTATATTTCGAGGAGAATTTTGGTGTTTGCCAGAATTCTCCTTTAAAGTTCGTATACCTGAGCCAACTTTGGTATCTCTACTTCTTCAAATCCAAAGGTCATAAGGCTTTCTTTGAGTTTTTCCTGTCGGTCAAGTGTGCCGTGTACTAAAAAAATCTTTTTGGTACGGCCTCTTTGATTTTTCACAAAATCCAGAATTTCCAGTCGGTCAGCATGAGCTGAAAATGAATCCATGATTCTTACTTCGGCTCCTACTTTCTTGTTATTGCCAAATAGTCTGATTTCTTCATCACCAGCCCTTAGCTTTCCACCCGGTGTACCTGGTGCACAGTAACCTACAATCAGAATGGTATTTTTGGCGTCTTCAATGCTATGAAATAAGTGGTGCTTGACCCGCCCGGCATTCATCATACCTGAAGAACTAATGATGATACAGGGCTCTGTCGAATCATTGAGTTCCTTGGACACATCTACTTTTTTGACGTAAGTCAGAGCATTAAAGCCAAAGGGGTTGTCATCTATGAGCAAATATTCATTCAGTTCATTATCAAAGCATTCAGGGTGAGCCCCGAATATAGTGGTGGCATTTACCGCAAGGGGGCTATCGACATATACTGGAATGTGAGGCAAACGACCTGCTGTTTCCAGCTGGTCGAGCATGTAGACGATCTCTTGTGTCCGGCCAATGCTAAAAGCAGGGATCAATAGTCGACCCTTTTTTTCCACGCAAGTGTGGCGGATGACTTTTAGAAATTCGTCAAGTTCCGTGCTTCCGCCGGTATGTTCTCGATCACCATAAGTTGATTCGCAAATTAGGTAGTCGACTTCCGGCATAGGTTGCGGATCGCGCAAAATAGGTCGGTTTGGACGGCCGATATCGCCACTAAATCCAAAATGTATTGTCTTGCCATTTTCATAAATACGGAGGGTAACATTGGCACTGCCGAGTATGTGGCCTGCATCGCGGAACATCACTTCTACCTGCTCGTGTATCCGAAACCATCGATTATAAGCATGGCCAGAATACAACTCCATTGTTTGGGCTACATCGTCCTTGGTATAAAGCGGGTCAACTCTCTTTTTACTACCTTTTTTGCGTTGTCTTTTGTTGTAATACTCCGCATCACGTTCGTGAATCTTGGCACTATCGAGCAACATGATAGCGCACAAGCTGCGAGTCGCGTGAGTTGTGTAAATATCTCCCTTAAATCCGTCTTTGACTAGTTTGGGGAGGCGGCCGCTATGGTCGATATGTGCATGAGAAAGCACGACACAGTCGAGCTCAGAAGGTTTGAAGTACCACTTGGTATTGAAGTGTTCCATGTGGTCAGCATAGCCCTGATAAAGGCCACAGTCGAGCAGCATGGTAAAACCGGAATCGAGTTGGATCAGGTGGGCGCTTCCGGTAACTTCCTGAGCGGCACCACAAAATTGAATTTTCATAGACAGTGTTTTCAGTATTTCTAAAAATAGAAGCAAAAACAGGAAAATCCAAATATGAAGTAAACCGATAAAAAAAGCCTTCTTACCTCAAGGGCAAGAAGGCTTCTGTTTAGCAAGCAAAAACATGCGTTATTTATCGTATAGTTTAAGGCCGCCATAGCTTAGGCCGGCGGTAATTTTTCTTTTTGAGTTGGGGTTGCCTCTGTAGCCTTTTACCTCGTGCTTGTTGTCTTTTTCAACTTCATAGGTAGGAGTTAGTCCTCTTGGGTAGCTGATACCAGCATAAGTACCAAGGGCATCTAGTCGGAAGTCTGTTCCAGAAGCAATTCCGATTTTGAAGTCTGAATAACGGCCATCTAGCTGCACTTCCGTGAAATTGCGAGTCAGCAAGCGGATATTTCCACCTCCATGTTCGAGATTAAAATCAACGGAATTATTGACTTCCATCGCTTTTATTTGACTGTACTTTGCGCTTACGCTAATATCGTTCACCGTGCCGACTTCTATATTGTCATATTTTCCGGTATTGCGTAGCTCGCCCGTCTTCGAAATTTTGTAATTGTCATACTTGGTTGCACAACGTACCACCTTAGCTTGTTCGATGCTCACATTGGAATGCTTTGTAGAAAGCTCCACTTCTCCAGCCTGCATTAGTGTAATATTGGAATGCTTAGCAGAGAAAAATACATTCTTCCCCCGTAAAATAGTGCCATTGGAATGAGCTACTTCGAGTCTTACATCATCTTTGCTTCCATCCATTTTGAAATTACCATGAGCAATAGAAATGGAAACCGGTGACGACATTTCATCTATAAATAAGTCGCCATATTTATTACTTACTTCCAGGTTGATGCTCGGCGGCAAATACACATCGTAGTCGATGGAATAATCACTTTTATCATTCGATACCCAGCTTCCCCAAAAAGAGGTGCTTTTTTTCGGTTCAATTTCGGTAATGGCTTTCACCAAGTCAGCAGTATTGGTAAAATTGATTTCGATGCGATCAAAAACCTGCTGTGCACTTTTTTCACTGTTAGAGCGAACGGTAATGCGGATATCCAGCTTAACGCGGTTGCGATCCCATGTTTTTACCTCTACCTTGCCATATTTGTTTGACAATTCGACGATGCCGTTGACACTAATGGCAAAATCTTTTTTTATGGTTTTATTATACTCTCCCCAGCCCTCCGCGTGCAGCGAAGCGTAGGATACCGCTATGCAAAAAAGAGCAAGCGATAGTTTAGATACTAATCTCATCATCCTTAGGTTTTGAATTTTGTTGTGGTTCTGTTGATTGAATGCGATTCAGCACTCGTTCGAGAATGCTGAGTTTGGTTTGGTAAGATTCGATTAAGCTTTCGACTAATTCTTGTTCTTTTCCTTTAGGTGCGACCAGAAGTTCTTCTTTCAGTTCCTGCATAATTTTGTCCAGTTGTTGCAGGTCTTCATCTACACTCTGATCATGTGAGTAGGAGGTTAGTTGTTGATATTTACGATTAAACTGCTGTTGGTAGTATTTTTCTGCTTCTACAAATTCTGGTGCAATTTCGGAGAGTTGTTCGTCAATATTGCCATCATTTTGAGTCATGAAAATACCGACTGCAGCACCAGATACTAAAAGTATGACAACAGATGCAGCAATACTAAGTACTCGTCTGATAGAGAAAACCTTTGCCTGCTGGTTTCCAATTGCTTTATCGATTTCGGCCCAAGCCTTGAGGCTAGGTACCGCATCGTCAAAATCCGCTCTGTTATCCTGTATGAATTGCTCAAGATTATCTAAACGCTTCATGTTCACCTGTTTTAATACCCACTTTTCGAAGTCAAAATATATGCTACGCAATTACTTTGTACTTCTCATTTTGCTGTCCTATTGCGGCTAAGCAAATTCTTTTGAAATAATGATTTCCTTCAATTTTCTTTTTGCCCGACTGTACTGTGATTTGGAGGTTGCCTCAGAAATCGCCAGAATACTAGCAATCTCCTTATGATCATAACCCTCAAACATATATAGTGAAAAAACGACCCGATATCCGTCCGGAAGATGATTCATTGCTACTTTGACTTTGTCAACATTGAGTGGCGAATGATCTTTCCTGATTTTTGGTTCTTCCGGTAATGCTTCAGTATGCCGGTCTTCCAACTCTTCTATGTACAATCGGTTTTTCTTCAAAAAGTTGATGCAATTATTCACTACGATCCGTTTTATCCAGGCACCAACAGATGACTGAAAGCGGAAGGTGTTCAATTTGGTGAATACATCAACAAATGAATTCTGCAATAAATCTTCGGCATCGTGCTCATTGTTGACCATACGCAGGCAAATATTATACATTGCCTTCGAATAAAGTCTATACAATTCGAACTGAGCCTGTCGATTTCCTTTTTTGCATTTCTCAACAATGTCCCGGTGTGTATTGGCGTAATCCAAATGTCTTAGATTTGCTTTTTCGGTATCCCTTCCTGCGAAAAGAACCTTTCACTATACCCGCCCTTTACACATTGGTCTGCCCTTGTGGAGGCATACTTGTGTAAATCAAGTACAGTTGTTGCGCGGTTTTTCTCTTGCAGTAACAAATAAAGATAATAACAAGCCAGAAAGGCACCAAGCCCGGATACTTTAGTAGAATATGATAAAGCGATGTTGTCCTTCTGGAAAGCATTGCCAAAATCATACCTGTAGTGCTTCTCTGTTGCCAATACCTATCTGTTACGCTTAATCAGTCGGGTGAAATTTAGATAGGTTTCCTTTTGGGAAAATTGCCTGCCTGTGAATTCGAATCTTACCATTCAGGTTTTCCCAGTGACTTTTTTAAGAAGTCAATTTAATAGACAAGGCATTTTGTGGACGGTTGCACCAAATCCTGAAAAAAATTACTAGACTTGTAAATCCATATCACGCTGTCGCGAAATGGCTGGCCTTGGCGGCCAAATTTGCCTTGGCATATTTTCACGAAAAAACGCTAAAAATGAAAGCACTTTTTTTCAGCTTCTTCCTCTGTATTTCATCACTGACTATCCTTCATGGCCAACATAAAACAGGGCCATATATCATGGATTTTGGGGCCGTATATACCATCGATCATCCTGATTTGACTGCGGATACAAGCATGACTTACCGCATTATGTTTGATTTGTCCAAAGGAAGCAGCGGCACAGCTTTAGATCGCCAACTCAATACCGCTGCACGTTTCCTGAATATGCACGGACAGGCTGGCGTACCGCTGGAACAGTTAAAGGTGGTTTGTATTTTGCATGGCAATGCCGCATTTGACGGCCTTAGCAACGCTCGCTGGCGCGAAAAATACGGAACCGATAATCCTAACTTACCACTTATCCGCCAATTGGAAGCAGCGGATGTTGAACTTTATGTTTGTGGGCAGTCCTTGCATGCCAGAGGAATTGATCCAAAGGATTTGATACCAGAAATAAAAATTTCATTATCGGCGATGACTGCTATTCTTCACTTTCGTGAAAAAGGCTACTCACTACTCGCTTTTTAAGCAAGCAATAATACTACCGGCCAAAATACCAGCTAAACCAGGCCGTCGCAGCACAAAGTACCATTCCCCAAACCATATCTATCAATACGATGGGCCAAGGCCAATTAGCGATAACTGCTTTGCTGGTAAGTTCGAAAGTAGCATACGTAATGAGGCCAAAAAAGGCACCCCGCAGCAAGACGTCAATGGCGCTTCCTTCGGCAGTAGGTATGACTACGAAATAAACCAAGCCGACCAGAAAAAGCGGATAAAACAAGCCTGCGGCTAGCCAGTCCGTTTTTGGAGCCAATAAGTGCCCCAGGTATTTCTGATAAAGGGAATTGCCAATAAACCCGATCCAGAGTAGATCAATTGG
>JALEHC010000125.1 GCA_022763215.1 Saprospiraceae bacterium | reverse complement strand
TTCTGCAAATTGCGAAGCTGCGGAAATAATTTAAACATATGAAATCTCACTTTAATACAGATTTTCTGGAAGACTCGACAGAAACCCTACGCGCCATTGCCCACCCTATCCGAATCGCTATCATCGATCTATTGTACAATAGTGGTCACCTGACCGTTACAGATATTTACAAACAACTCAAAATTGAACAAGCGATTGCCTCCCACCATCTGCGTATCCTTAAAAACAAAAATGTCGTCATTGTCAAAAGAGATGGCAAAAATTCTATTTACTCGCTCGCCAATAGTGATTACCACGAAATCATTAAAACTTTGAAAAAAGTAATCTAGCCTCCTCAAACATACATATATCTATATACAATAAAAAAAGGTCGTTACTTCAATTTACCAATTTATCTTTTAAAATCATTGATAAAAGTCACCCTTTGTTCTACCTACCTGCTAGCTAAATATGCTACCCTACACACCCCAATCACCTGAATAACAACCACTTAAGCCAACCAAGCTCCAAGGCAAATAATCCGCTCTCCTACTCTATATTTTAAAATAAAAAAAGGCATACCGGCAGTAATAGCATAGATTATTTTGATTTTTTTGCTAAAAAGAAAGAATTTTATTTGCAAACATATAGATATCTATATACTTTAGTGTTGTCTTTGAGACGGACGTAACAAAACAAAACGATTTTCCAACAAACAACTAAGTCATGCTTAAAACGATACGCAGTTTTCTAAGTCTGCTCCTCTTACTCAGCTTTAGCCTGGGTTTGCAGGCACAAGAAAAAAAAGAAGTGGACCATTCTTATAAGCCACTTACTTTAAAGCTCAATGAAGACGGTAGCAAGTATGTGCGTTTTATTATGTGGCATCAAATTTGGCTGACAACCAACAACTTGTCTGCCGAAGATTCAAAGCTACAGATTACGCCCAGCATTCGCCGCTCTCGCTTTTTGGCTTTCGCCCAAATTTCACCTCGATTCTTGATTTTGACGCACTTTGGTTTGAATGGCCTAAATCCGAACAACCTTTCTTCTTTAGGAAGTAATTCTGATTCGCCTCAGCTATTCCTGCACGATGCCTGGGCAGAAATTAAAATCAACGACGCCCTTTATGTAGGTGGTGGTCTGCACTACTGGAAAGGAATGACCAGACTAGCCAACCAAAGTACGCTTAACTTTATGACCCTCGATCAGTCGCGGCCATTTACCAGCTGGCACTCCTTGGGTATTACCGACCAATTTGCACGTCACCTCGGTGTTTATGCAAAGGGTAATATTGGCAAATTTGATTACCGCATTGCATTGAATGCACCTGGTCGTAGCCCATTAGCAGCAGGTGCTAACCTGGGAACTAAAAACAACTCAGCACTCGCTTATACTGGTGCTTCCAATGTAGATGAGAATGGCGATCCGGTAGGCAATATGATTGTAGAAGGCTATTTCCGCTACAATTTCTGGGATGGGGAATCTACTAAACTGCCTTATGCCGTTGGTACTTACCTTGGTAAAAAGAAAGTATTTGGTATCGGAGCAGGTTTCTTTGCCCACCCCAATGGCATGTACAATACCGAGACCGGTGAACATGGCAATGTAAGCCACTTTGCAGTAGATGCCTTCCTTGATATGCCAACTTCAGGAGGAAAAGGTGCAGTCAATGCGTATGCTTCTTTCCAGAATTTCAATTATGGTGAAAACTACGTTTCACGCTGGGCAGGTACTGGTACAGCAATCTACGCACAACTAGGTTATCTAATTCAGTCAGCTAAACTAATGCCCTACATTGCTTATAACCTAGGTAATTATGAAGGTTATGAAGAAAATATCACCTCATTGGATGTTGGTCTGAATTATTTCTTGAATGGTCACAATGCCAAGATCACATTGGAGTATCATCAGATTACCAATGACCTTCGCGAAGGTGCCATCACCGATTTTGAAGATAATAATACCCTGAGCCAATTGCGTCTGCAATTGCATGTATTCCTATAAATCATAAAACTAATCAATATGTCAAACAGAGATTTAAAAGCATACTGGAAAGAGAACCTTCGGTATCTGGTTATTCTACTATCTATCTGGTTTGTGGCTTCTTATGTACTAGGCATTTTCCTGGCAGAACCACTCAACTCCGTTCGCATAGGTGGTGCAAAACTGGGCTTTTGGTTTGCACAACAAGGATCTATCTACGTATTCGTGGCACTCATCTTCGTTTATGTAAGCTGGATGAATAAACTCGATAAAAAATACGGCGTAGAGGAATAATCATCAATCAACAAAACAAAAAATCAACAAATCATGAGTGTTCAAACTTGGACCTTTATCATAGTCGGCTTGACCTTTGCTCTGTACATCGGGATTGCCATCTGGGCCAGAGCTGGCTCAACTGCTGAATTTTATGTAGCTGGGGGTGGTGTTCCTCCTCTGGCAAATGGTATGGCTACAGCCGCCGACTGGATGTCTGCTGCTTCGTTTATTTCCATGGCCGGACTCATTTCCTTTATGGGGTATGATGGTGGTGTTTTCCTGATGGGATGGACCGGTGGATATGTACTTCTGGCCTTACTCCTGGCCCCCTATCTCCGAAAATTCGGTAAGTTTACCGTTCCGGATTTTATCGGCGATCGCTATTACTCAAATGTAGCTCGTACAGTAGCGGTTGTATGTGCCATTATTGTTTCTTTCACCTACGTAGCCGGGCAAATGCGTGGTGTAGGTGTGGTTTTCTCCCGTTTCCTTGAGGTAGATATTAACTTAGGCGTATATATTGGTATGGCTATCGTATTCTTTTATGCCGTATTGGGTGGTATGAAAGGGATCACTTATACACAGGTAGCTCAGTATTGTGTACTCATCTTTGCTTACATGGTACCGGCTTTCTTCATCTCTATGGCCATGACCGGAAACGCTATCCCACAACTGGGTTTGCTGGGTGAAGTAACCGATGGCTCTGGTCTTTCGCTACTCGATAAACTTGATCAATTACACACTGACCTTGGTTTTGCAGCCTATACTTCTGGCTCTAAATCTATGATTGATGTATTCTGTATCACTTTTGCTTTGATGGTAGGTACAGCAGGTCTTCCACACGTAATTGTACGTTTCTTTACCGTACCAAAAGTAAAAGATGCTCGTATTTCTGCGGGTTATGCACTGGTATTTATCGCTATTCTCTATACAACCGCTCCTGCTATTGCTGCTTTTGCAAGAACTAACTTGATCACAACAGTAAGTAATGCAGAATATACAAGCATGCCAGAATGGTTCAAAAAGTGGGAATCTACTGGCTTGATCAAATACGAAGACAAAAATAACGATGGTAAGATTCAGTACGTAAAAAGTGCTGAAGTCAACGAATTGACCATTGACCGCGATATCATGGTATTGGCTAATCCAGAAATTGCAAACTTGCCCAATTGGGTAATTGCGCTGGTCGCAGCCGGTGGTCTGGCCGCCGCCCTCTCGACAGCAGCAGGTCTGTTGCTCGTCATCTCAACGGCCATTTCTCGTGACTTGATCAAAATGCAGATCAAACCAGACATCTCCGAAAAAGGCGAGCTAATGTGGGCACGTATTGGTGCTGCTTTTGCCGTCGTTGTTGCCGGATACTTCGGAATCCATCCGCCGGGCTTCGTAGCCGCTACCGTGGCACTGGCCTTTGGTCTGGCTGCCGCCTCCTTCTTCCCAGCCATCGTACTGGGTATCTTCGATAAGCGCATGAATCGCGAAGGTGCCATCTCTGGTATGATAGTAGGTATTACACTGATGTTTGGCTACATGGCTGTATACAAACTAGGCTGGTTCGTTGATGAAGTACCACCTGCTTCTTCTTGGTGGTTTGGTATTTCGCCGGAAGGCTTCGGTACCGTAGCAATGGTAGTCAACTTCGTTGTTTCCTTTGTGGTATCACGCATGACCGCAGAACCACCACAGGAAGTACAGGAAATCGTTGAAGATATCCGTATTCCGGCTGGTGCAGGCGAAGCACATGCACACTAATTAGTTGTAGGGCGTATCCCTTGAAGGACGCCAAAAGGCAGTCCTTCAAGGGTCGCTATGCTACAGGGTTCGCTCTTCGCTCAGACTTCACCTTTCAGGTTCGTCCTATGCTTTGCATAGCCCCTGCGCAGCGCTTACGCACGAGTATTTTATCAAAACTTTTTGCTCATTTTCAACCACAACATTTATCATGAAAAATATATTTCCATTAGGCCGAAAACTATCTGATCTTATTGTGACCATTTACGTCTTACTTACACTATTCCTCCGCTTTATTATTGAGCCACAATTACAGGGCAATTTTATCATTTCTGTATTATTAGGTGGTTTTGCCTTACTGTTTTTATGGGCATTAGTGAAGAGTCGTATACTAAATCCGTCCTACTTCGGTTTGATGCCAACAAATAATCCCGAGAATAGCTAAAAAATAATGGAGGTACAGGAAAAAACATTCTTCAACAAAGAATCGACTCCTGCACCTCGCTCTTTTTCCAAAGAGCAACAAAAAGAACGATTTTTTAATGTTATGTTGGTTGACAAATAAGCACTATTAACAGGGGCTCTCTTTAAAAAAGAGCGCCCTTTTTTTCCTTTA
>JALEHC010000124.1 GCA_022763215.1 Saprospiraceae bacterium | reverse complement strand
TGTTGTACTATAGTGAATATGCACCCGAAGAAGAAGACGGCTGGTCAGAGGAAGATTTTCAAAAGTATATTCAGTATGGTGAAATTCTGGGCGAACGCATGTATTACGCTTTTGAAGATGCGTTGGCTGTACATGATAAGGCCGTAATCATTGGTAGTGATTGTGCATCCTTAACACCAGAGATTGTTGCAGAAGCATTTGATATGCTGGATCGCTTCAACTTCGTGGTCGGTCCTGCTACAGATGGAGGCTATTACCTTCTTGGTATGAAACGGTTACAAGTGGAAGTTTTTCAACAGATACCCTGGAGTACAGATAAGGTACTGGAAGAAACCCTCGCCAGAATTGATTCGCTTGGCAAGTCGGTATACAAGCTTCCTGAGCTATCTGATATTGACTACGAAGAAGATTGGAAAAAGTTTGGCTGGGAAATTTAGGCTTTATCGCTTTTTTCCACCTTTTTCAGGAAAATCCGGCCACGAGGTCTGGTATCATCCAACACCTTATCTTCCCTTATTTGCTGCCAATAACCTTCTATGGTAGATTCAAATATACTGCGGAAATAGAATAACTGATATTTTCGGTTGTAGGGTGGGTCTATACCTATACCTTTGATGGGTATGTTTTTGACTTCTTCAAAATACATAGACCGATCTCTGTAAAGATGGCCTTCTATTTTCATATCAATGGTAGAGCCATCGTCAAGCACAACGGTAGTTTGTCCATTCACACTAGTCCCATCAAAACTTAGGTAAAGGCTAAACTTTTTTCCTTCTTTAGCATAAATACCATCGGTAATGGTTCCTTCCCAAAGGCCAGACATGTGCTTTTGCTGCCCATACGTCAGACAAGGAAAAACTAAGAAAATACTAAATAGGAAAAATAAAGATCGCATATCAAAAGTCGCTTTTCGATTCTATAGATGCAGGATTTTGTGTTTTGGTTGGGTATTAAACTAAGAAACCTCCCGTGAATATAACACGGAAGGCTTCTTTTTGTTAGTCTTACTAGTTTTAGTCTATGTATTCGCCGTTTTTAGGCTTCAGGTCTCTAATCAAGATTCTGATAAAATCGATTAGTGCCCAAATTCCTAGACCACCCAATGTCAACAGTTTAAGAACACCGAGGCCAGTATAGCCCAAGTAGAAACGGTCAACACCAAGACCACCAAGGAAGAAAGACAATAGCGCAGTAGTGATCCAGCTTCTGTCTCCGCTAGCATCTTCATCTGCCATTCTCTTTTCCCATTTCTTCACTTTGCGATTTACCTTCTTCAGGATACGACGTTCTTTTTTAGTCAATCCTTCCGATGCCTTTTTGTCTTCCAGCTCTGTTTGGATCATTTTGTAAACATCCAGAGGAGAAGATGGCATTTCAGTAGCAACTTCAGCTTTTGAAGTTGGATTGACAGTAACAACTGCCGCGTTGCTGATGGTAAGGCCAAAGAAGAAAATCATTGGCACCATTAGTAATTTTTTGATCATCATAAATATTTTAGGTGAATCAAATAATAGCCAAAGTAGGTTGTGAACGGAGGGTGTGTGCCCCAATTCACTTATTTGAACACTCTAATTTATTAATTTTTACAACAATCAAGCATTTTGGCAGAATTAAATGGAGGAAAAATTCTGTCCTAATTATCGCTCAACTCGATATATGCCCGCAAATCCTCAAGTTGCTGATTACTCATTTTTTCCAAGGTATAGTTTGGCATATAAGTTTCTTTACCTGCCATTGGAGATGTTCCCCACCGGCTCACCTGATAAAGCGAATAGCGCGTATAGCGCGGAATATGTTTTTCCAGATAATCCAGTGAAAAGCGGGACTCATCTAATTTGAAAAAGGCATATTCCCCATTTTTATGACAATGCAAACAACTGGATTCGTAGATCAATTTTCCGTTTTCAGGATTGCCGGTAATCTCTTCAAAACCCGTTCTTCGATTATCAGGAGGTCGTACAAATGTAGCTGGCGAAGCCTGCAAGTAGTAAGATTTTACTAGTTTTACTGCTTCTTTTTTGTTTCCTTTTCCATTCAATGCAGCATCCACTTTTTTGGCATCCTCTTCATTAATGAGCAAATCGTTCATTTTCAAATCGATTGTCCAGAGGTAAGCCAAAACAGACTCCATCTCCCATTCGTTCAGCTCGCGGCCTTGCGAACATTCAACAGCACAAAGCTGAATAGCTTCGCGAATATTATTACGAGCTGGTTTTACCAGGTCTCCGTACTTTTTCTCATAATCACCATTGTAAAACTTAGTGCGGTTAACCACGCCATATAGTGCAGTTCCCTGCAAAAATGGCATTCCCTTTTCGTGCACATACTCCAAGCGAGCCTGTGGGTCCACCACGCTCAAGTCTGGATCTTCACGCTGTATATTATGGCAGGTCGTACAAACAAAATGCTTGCTTTGTTTTGATACTTTTCGTCCATTAGGCCCCTTGGTGATACCGTACAATACCAGTTCTTTTCCGGCTTCCGCCGAAACGCCATCTACAGAAAAATCAGGCTTGGCATTGGGCTTTTCGCCCAAGGCTTCCAATACCGCAGCAACCGACTCATCTGCTTCCCAGGAATAGTCTTGGTCAGTCCATCTCAGACTTGTAAATAAAATTGCTGTTAAAGCCAGCGCAATAACGGATGCTATATATCTTGACATAACAAATGTGTCTTTTAATTCTAAAGATTAAACAATCTGGAAATCGTAAACCCAATGCGAAACTCCCCCTGAGTCCAATCAGAAGTTGTGTATGGAATATAATCTGTTTCCATTAAGCCGGTCGCATTTGTAAAGTTGACCTGAAAAACGTGCCCACCGGTTTCGATTTCCAAACCAATACCCAATGCTGGATAAAATCGACCTTCAAAATTTTCGAGCCCATACAAGTCGGCAAAAAATGCTTCATCTTCAGAACGAACGGATGAAAATGGGAAAGTAGCATCTGCTACGATACCAAATACTTTTGAAATCTGAATACGTGTTGCAATACCTAAGCTAAAAATGCCATTTTCGTCCGCTTCAGCAACTAGATTTCGATGTGTATAACCTGGCTGAATTTGCAATGAAAAACCATTGGAAAACTTTCGTCCAATAATAGCCTGAAAGTGATAGGCCATACGATCAGAGAAGTTTGGAAATTCCGAAATAACGGCTGGTGCATCATCACCAGAGCTATTGGCTTTTTCGGCAGCCGAGATGGTTGCCACTCCTACAAATGTAAGCGTGAATGGCATACTGTTGTCTGTCGTTTGCCGTAAGGCCCGATATTTAAGCATACCATTAAATAGCTGTCGTAGTCCGGCCGAGCCACCCGGAAATTGTCCGGCACCTTTTGCTCTGTATAAGCCCACATCCCAGTTATCTGTTATGCCATATTCTGCACCAATCAGTACATCGGCTACATTTTCCAAGCCAAAGAAAGTCGATACACCGCCATTGTCGCCAAACATATCACCAAAACGATGGGAGATACGAATATCAAGCTTTCGCTTTGGAAGTGTTTCAACAGAGTGTGAATTGATGACCCTACGATCTTTGAACGTTTGGAATACAAAATCTTGCGCCGTTGCCACGGAAATACAAGCGAACAGGCAAATTGTAAACAGGATTATGTTTTTCATATATCAATAAGTTTATTCAAAACGGAAAAGCGGTGTTTGTTTAGATTAGCATGTCTATTCAGGAAATCCTCCCTGAATCCAGCAATTGATGATATCAAGTTGCTCTGCAGTAAGGTCTTCATTTTTGTCGGAAGGCACATAAGAAGGAGGCATACCAAAATCAGGATCTTCACGCTGGGTAATCACTCTCGATACAAAATCTCCGCTAGCAATTACAGATTGTAAGCCTTCATAGGTAGAAAAATTACCCGGTGCACCATCGAGGTGACAACCGCTGTAAGCACAATTGTTGTCGATAATCTCTTGTACATTAAGGTCATAGGTAGCGGGGATAGTATCGCAAAAACCAGGCTCAATAATTTCTGGTGGAGCCAATTTATCGGTGGAGCATGAAAATCCAAGTCCGACCAACAACAAGATTACAATTGGAAAAATCTTTACGTTCATAATGGTTAATTTACATAAGAATTCAACAAAGTATACGGAGGAGAGAACTACTCCTTATACCTCAGGAAGACCTGAGTCATTCCGAAGTTTGTAAAAATATGTTTTGACTTTGTTCAATTCGAACGAATTGAAATGGAATACTGATCAGACTTCGGGCGTTATTGGCTATTAGCGGACATTTCGGATATCGATGAATGCAATTGCAATCAATAGGATATCATAAAAAACACTCCCAATAAGCTCTGAATTTGCGGAAGACGCTGACAAAAGTAGCGCAAATAAAAGTAAAAAACAACCAGCTATACGGCATTTTCTGAATTATAAATTTCATTTTTGTAAATTACTTGAGATAATATGAACAGAACAGTCATTCATCATGTATGTATTTTAGGTAATTGCGTTACAGCTATCGCTTTTTTGTAAGGTAGTTACTAATTTTGCAATAAATTCATTAAAGAAAAAAATCCATAGATTATGTATCCAGCAGAGCTAACTGCACCAATGGCACAAGAATTGACCGGAAGAGGTTTTGAAGGCCTGACGTCTCCGGAAGCTGTTTCAGAAGTGCTTGATCAAAAAGAAGGGACCGTGCTTGTTGTTGTAAATTCTGTTTGTGGTTGTGCTGCAGCAAACGCCCGTCCGGGTGCTTTGATCGCTGCACAGCATGACAAGAAGCCAGCACGCTTGACTACAGTATTTGCAGGTGTTGATCGTGAAGCAACGGAAAAAGCACGCGAATATATGCTGCCTTATCCGCCTTCTTCTCCGGCAATTGCATTGTTCAAAGATGGACAATTGGTACATTTCCTAGAACGCCACCACATTGAAGGCCGCTCAGCTGAAATTATTGCTGAAAACCTTAAATTGGCATTCGACAGATACTGCTAATTTAGCAGCAAAATATAAATAAACACGAAGGGGGCTGCCAGCCCCTTTCTTTTTGCCCTGTTAAAAATTTATTGCTATGAAACCCTCTAAAGATCAATTGTACGATGCGCTAGGCGAACTCATTTATGCAGTCGCTTTTTCAGACGGTGAAATCCAGCAAAGTGAAATCGACAAACTGGAATCCGTTCTTGCTCAGCACGAGTGGTCAGCTGCCGTCAGATGGTCATTTGATTATGAAAACAGCAAGCACCAATCTGTAGAAGATGCTTACCAAAAGGCCCTCGAAACTTGTAAAAACTACGGCCCTACCGAAGAGTATGCTTCCCTTTTTACTATACTTGATGAAGTAGCCGAAGCTAGTAATGGAATAGATGCGAACGAAGCGGCACTCATTGCCCGCTTTAAAAATGAATTGCGAGAACACTTCCTTAATCTTGATCTGTAAGCATGGAAAATCGCCCCTTTAGTGCCTTTTTTCTTCGTGTTATGCTGGGCCTCATCTTTTTGATGCAGGGCTATGGCAAGGTATTCACCTGGGGCGTACCCAATGTTTATAAAAGTGTATTTGCTTCTTACGAAGCTACCGTTTTACCTCATTGGCTGCTTTGGGCAACGGCTTATTTTACTTCTTATGCTGAATTTTTTGGTGGCCTCCTACTAATCCTTGGACTGTACAGAAAGCAGGCCCTATATGTTTTGGGTGCAGTATTATTGATTGTCAGTTTTGGTCACGGACTAAAAGAACCTATTTGGGATTTGTCGCATGTATTTCCACGAGCATTTCTGCTGGTTACTTTGCTTATACTGCCTGATACCTGGGATCGCTGGCACCTTGATCGCTGGTGGAGAGGCCAATACTAAAAAAGACCAGGAGCATTGCCCCCAGCCCTTTACATTCCAGCTAAATATTCATTAAGTAGTTAGACGGAATTATGAACAAGCGAAATTTTTGATCCGTCACTTATTTCTAATTCTTCAACCAATCAAATCGAAAAAAACGCCCCACCTTCTGCCAAAAAGTTTTTGGTTTAGCAGGCGCGACCGAGAAAGCAATTACATTTGCTTGCTGTTCTATTAAGACATGATTTTCCATTATTACGGTAGGCCCTTCCTCTGTTGATAAATGCTTAAAGTCTTCAGCTTTAAACGTCATTCGCCTCCTTCCATAACCGACATAGCTATAATCCAGATAAAACAAAGAATTACGGTTCACTTCATCGCTTACATTGATTTGGTAAAAGCCATTGGCATCCGTAACGACCATTTTTACACTTCCCGCTACATGAACCGTTACCCCGATCAAAGCTTGCCCGTTGATATCGGTAACCTGCCCGTGCACATAAAAGCTATCCCTTACCTCCTGCTGCATTTCCTGCTTCATCGGTTGCCCTTGATGTGGCGGATATAACTCCTGTCGTGGCTGAAGCGTCAAGGTATCGGACTGGGTGTTTCCGGCTTTCGCCAAAAATAGTCCCAGCAGGCTCAAGCCAAAGGCTTTCCAGGCTGTTCTTGGCTTCTGAACTGTTTTGGGAAGCGAAGGATGCAGCTGATCTTCTCGATAAATTCCACAAAGGGGTTCGGCTGACTGCGCATGCAGGAAGGCAACTTCAAAAGTCGACATTTGACGAAAGTCATGGATTGTCTTGTTGCATTTGCCGCAAAGGCGCCCACAATCAAGTGCCGGCATATCTTCCCACCGCTGACCACAAGATTTAATGTTTGAAAAATTGGGTTGATCCATCATTTATATTTTAAGTAGTTAGACGGAATTATGAACAAGCGAAGTTTTAATCCGTCACTTTATCCACTTGAAACTAAAAAATCGCCTGATTCCCTGCCATGCCCTGATGTGAAACGGTTGCTTAATAACAACAACTTCTCCAACAAGAACAATTTCGTCAAGCTCATATTCAGCTATCAACATTTTCAGGTCGATTTGTAGGGTATCATTGTTCTCGAATTGTTGTCTCGATATGATCACTTCTTTCTTTTGAAATCCTATGTAAGAAACTTCCATCTTAATTTCCTCGTTTTCTTGCATGGCTTTGGTGACATTCATAGAAAAATTTCCATCAAAGTCAGTCGAAGCAATGTCATAGCCTCGCAATAAGACATTAGCAAAAATGAGCGGTTCTCCCGTTTCCAATTCGATTACTTTACCTTTGACAAAAAGGCTGTCCGTCTTCTCTTCTCGTATAAGTCCTCCATGATAGCTGTACAACTTACCCTCTTCTTCAAAAGCCGCATGGCTTTTTTCGGTTTGCTCCACTTTCGTGGAATCACTAGCCAGCTGTCCATAGCTGAGTTCAGCCAACAATAGCCCCCATACAGCAATACCCCATTTCCGGAGCGCATTCAAGCTCGGCCGTACTGGCTTTTGAGGTGTAAGCACTTCTATTTGTTGTTGATCATAGATGCCACAGATTTGGCCTTGCGTACCTTGGTGATGTCTGCGAATTTGGTGTGCGTCCATTTGACGAAAGTCATAAACCTTCTTTTGGCAGCTTTCGCAAAATCGGCATCCTTCCATCACCTTCATATCTGACCATTGCTGGTGGCAACTCTTCTTGATTTCTACTTGTAGTTTGCTCATTACTTTTCAGCTGTTATGGCGTCTTTTAAGCTTTTTGCTTTCTGAATCAAATCGATCATTTCCTGTCGGTAGCCATTGGTATCTTTTCCTTTTGCGGCTTTCGCCAAATCAGAAGCTGTTTTGAAAGTAGCTTCTTGTTTGTATTCGGAGTCGCGCAATACCAGGCCAAAAGCAGCCACGGCTGCAGACCAGCGGAAATTATCGGAAGCCTTTTTCAGAGAAATAGCTTTTGCATCGACTACATGCGTGATCAATTTACTTTTTTTACCATTTTTAGGTTTGTACCGAAGTTTGAGTGTCATCAGGTCTTTCTGATTAGTCGCTGATTTGGGTTGGACTTCTTGGTACTTTAGATCAGAATTTCCTGCCAGGAAGGAGCTTTCGACACCATTTGGAATAATTTCGTAGAGTGCGGTGACCGTATGTCCAGCACCGAGTTCACCCGCATCTTTGGTATCATCGTCAAAATCTTCGCGGTTCAGGAGTCGGTTTTCATAGCCAATGAGTCGGTACCCCTTTACCTGAGCAGGATTAAATTCTAATTGTAGTTTTACATCTTTGGCAATCGTAAATACGGTGCCGCCAAACTCTTCTACCAATACTTTTTTAGCTTCCTGTAATTGGTCGATATAAGCGTGGTTGCCATTTCCTTTATTCGC
>JALEHC010000123.1 GCA_022763215.1 Saprospiraceae bacterium | reverse complement strand
ATAAATTTTTTATCGTTCATCGCTTAGGGGGTTTTGTGACGAAACTAATCTAAGCGATTTTTTTTTATTTACCACTTTTGTGTACCCTTCTGAATTCGGGAATCGGGCAAGCTCATTTTGTTTGTCAACAATGCTATTCATCCGGGAGAACCTTGCGGGGTAGAAGCTAGTATGTTGTTATTTCGAGACATCGCTACAAACGAGAAACTGGCCGCCGAACTGGATGAAGTCGTTGTCGTGGCTGTTCCTTTCTACAACATTGGTGGCGGACTCAACCGAGGGAGCTACAGCCGAGCCAACCAAAATGGGCCAAAAGCACATGGATTTCGCGGAAACGCGCAAAACCTCGACCTCAATCGTGACTTCATCAAGTGCGATACCAAAAATGCCATGACTTTTAATCAGATTTATAACTATTGGCAACCCGATGTTTTTATCGATAATCACACTTCTAATGGTGCCGATTATCAGTATACCATCACACTGATTGCTACGCAGCACAATAAGCTGGACAAAAATCTGGCAGGCTATATGCAACAACAAATGTTGCCTCAGCTTTACAGCCAAATGGAAGAAAAAGGATGGGAAATGACGCCTTATGTTTATGCCCGTAGTACTCCTGACGAAGGTATTGCCGGGTTTCTTGATCTGCCGCGCTATAGTTCTGGCTACGCTGCCTTGCACAATGCCATTTCATTTATGCCTGAAACCCACATGCTCAAGCCATTTAAAGATCGGGTGATGAGCGTTTACACCTTTATGGAAAGCATGATTGAAACGATGGTCAAAGACAAGGCAAGCATACAGGACGTTCGCCGAAAGGCTATAGAAAATACGCGTAATAAAAAAATCTTTGAACTTAATTGGCAATTAGACATGAATAAGTCTGATACCATCAACTTCAAAGGATATACCGCAGAGTACCGTACGAGTGCTATTTCTTTTCAGCCGCGATTATTTTATGAGCGCAAGCGACCGTACAACAAACCGATTGCTCATTACAACTACTACAAAGTAACACAAACGGTCGAAAAACCAATCGCTTATATCATTCCGCAAGCTTATTCTCAGGTGATTGAACGATTGCGTTGGAATAAGGTGGACATGCAACGCCTTACCGAAAATGTCGAGTTAGAAGTAGAAATGTACCGCATTGGCGACTTGGAAACAACAGACTATCCATACGAAAAACATTATTTGCATTCTAAAGTACAACTCGAACCGGAAATCAAAACTTGGCTTTTCCGGAAGGGCGACTATGTCGTATATGCTAATCAGGAAAGTAATCGATACATCGTTGAAACACTTGAACCACACGCACCGGATAGCTACTTTGCCTGGAATTTCTTTGATGGCATTTTAATGCAAAAAGAATATTTTTCTTCCTATGTATTCGAAGATTTAGCGACTGAGATGTTGGAAGAGAATGAGGCATTACGTGATGAACTGGAAAAAAAGCGACAGGAAGATGAAGAATTTGCAAACTCGGCAAGAGCACAGCTTAATTTTGTTTATCGCAATTCGCCATATTACGAACCGACACATCGCTTATATCCGGTAGGTCGTCTACTAATTGATAAGCCTTTGCCATTGTCAAAGAATTAAGCAATGCTACTTGGTTTTGTCATTTTATATCTTTTGCTCACCATCGGTATTGGTTGGTGGGCTTCTCGTCGGGTAAAAAATACGACTGATTTTGTAATTGCTGGTCGTAAACTTCCGGGGCTATGCTCGCGCCAGCGACCGTGATTGGTGAAAATTTGGTACGACCGTATTTCACGGAAGTGGACGATCAGAAACTATTACAAATCATGCGTTGGAGCGTGGTCGGCGTTGCGATGTGTTCCGTCCTCATGGCGCTTTGGAAATCGAATATTTACGATTTGGTGGCGCAGTCTTCTGCCTTGAGTTTAGTTTCTTTATTTGTGCCGCTGACAGCAGGTTTGTACTGGAAGCGAGCGAGTGCAGCAGGTAGTTTAGCAGCTATGCTGGTTGGTATGAGTGTCTGGATTTATTGTGAATATGTGGTACCGAGTGCTTGGCCTGCATTAGTTTGGGGGGGCTTGGCTAGTTGGGCTGCAATGTGGCTGGGTTCGTGGCTTTCGCCAGATGATACATATACGGCTTACGCTAAATGGAAGGCCTGTTCATCTGCCTTTCGGCAAATGGACAGGCACGGCTAAGAATCCTATTGATAGATGGATTCTTTGTTGAATTTCTTCGTAAGCAAGTAATAGAATACAGCGCGGTATTTGTTTCGGTTAGACGATCCAAACTGGTTGCAAACTTCTTTGATTGCTTCGTCTAGTGCTGGGCTGTTGTCGAGGCCCAATTTTTTGATGAGGAAAGTTTCTCTTACTCTGGTAAGCTCTTCGTCATCAGAGCAGGAAACCTTTGAGGCATCATCGCGATAGATGGTCGGGCCGAGGCCTTTCATGACCTCTTTCAATAAGTTTTCATCGACATCCTTGATGCCCATTTTTTCTGCCATGGTTTCTTTATAAGTTACCATTGCTTCATCAAATTTGCTCATAAATGCAGGATTTTTGGTTATAGTTTAGATTTTAGACAAATCGAGGGTGTAGTTTCCTTCGGTCAGAAACCGATCTTATCGAGAAGCGTAAACAGCTAAAAGATACTACAATATTGACGAAAACTGGCGTTCATTACGCTTAAAAAATTAGCTTTCGACTTCCGAATCGTTTTTTTCCACCAACCTCTCTTTTTATCGACGCTTCATTCTAAGAAAGTAACGGAATTTGTGAATTCGAACAGCAGAAGACATCGGAATTTGTTAATTTAACAGAATAAGAAAAGAATTATTGCTGATTAAATTTGATGTTTTTTATGAAGAAAATAATGCTGGCTACAGATTTTTCGGCAGCAGCCGAGTCGGCTTTACAATATGTACTCCAACTCAATAAATACCTGGAAGCAGACTTGTTTGTCTTGCACGTAACGCAGGAAAGCAACCCGCTTCCGATGGAGCCTCAGCATGAAATCGAAATTGCACAACAAAAACAACAATCTGCTTCCCGCCAACTCAAGCGTTGGGTGACGCCTTATCCAGACCAGTTTATCACTATTGAAAATTTGCCGAAAGGCTTAAAATACCACACAGAGTCAGGCCCGATTTCGCCAACGATTATGGAGGTAGCTAGACAGTCTGATATAGATTGTATTGTTATTGGGGCTAAATTAAAATTGCATTGGTGGGAACAATTATTGGGTAACATTTCCACCCAATTAGTCGCACATAGCCCGATTCCTGTATTGGTTGTGCCACAACATTGTGGTTTTCAGGCTTTCCGGCATATTGCGTTAGCCAGTACTTCAAAAGAGGAAAGCTTACCTGTGTTTTCGATACTGCGACCATTGGCAGAGCGATTTGATGCCAAGCTAGAAAAAGTGGTCGTTCAAAAAGATAAGCATACGGACTATCAGGAGCAGAGTGAGCAAGAATTGACCAAAGTACTCGCTAAATCTGTGATGAAAGGGCTGGAGCGATTTGTCGAATTTCACGAAAGTGACCTACTGTGCATGTATGTACAGCAACCTGGTTTTTGGAAACAGATCAAAGGATTTACACTAAGTCAAGAATTGGTGAAGCAGCCGAAAGTGCCTCTACTGGTTATAAAATAAAAAATGGTTGGCCGATACGACAGCCAACCAACACATTGTACTATGATGGTAAAAAATATTATTTGTAGTCTTTGTTTGCTGCCAAAATTTCCGCAGCAGTTACCTGATCTTCGGCTAGTTTGCGGATTACGTCCAATGTGGTAACGATACCCACTAATTCATTATCTTCTACAACCGGCAATGCATGGAATAAATTTTCTTTGAAAATTTCAATCGCAACATTAATACGATCTTCAGGCGCAACGGTTGCCAGGTTTTTTGTCATAATATCTTCGGCATTGTAAGCACGAAGGCGAGCTTCGTTGACAAAACGATCTTCCGCATTGCTGTTAAAGCCACGGATAAAGTGCATGAAGTCAACTTTACTAATTAGTCCGACAATCTCCTTGTAGCGTACCACGGGTACGTGGTGGATGTTGTTGGTGTCAAAAATTTCCTTAACCATCATCAATTTATCCTTTGGATTGACAGTTAGCAATTTGGTCGTCATAATTGATTTAACAGGTGCCAGGACATTCATAATCAGCGATTTTTATTGTTAAGTTAATTGGCTTTGTGGCGATTTGGATTTTAAAATCACCATTGATTACACCTGCAAAATCCGACATCTTTTGCTTTACTGATGTGATTTCTGTCAGTTCAAAAGGGTGACTTTCATCAGTTTTCACAATAGGCTAATCGGGCAGGTATCTAGTATTCTATCATTTGGGCCTTTATGATAGTTCGGCCAGACCAACGATAAATAATCATTTTCTCCGACATTATGCTGAATAATTGGTAATTGGTTATCAAAATGACAGGATTAACCCAAACATAAATTCGTATTGACCTGGGGTTAATATTCGCTTCTTTCCTTTGAGCATTCCTAAAAAAATGAATAGATCAGCATGAAAAATCTTTGGGTTTTGTTTTTAGTCGCAAGTGGACTATTCTCTTGTGTTTCTGCTCAGCAGAACGAACCAACTGTATTTCACAATGACCGAGTGAAAAATCGTAATACACCAACTACCATTGTACCCGAGTGGGCACCTTTTTATCATGGTGTAGCTTCTGGTGATCCACTGGAAGACCGTGTAATCATTTGGACGAGAGTGACACCAGATGAAATGGACGGTAACCCGATTGAGGTGAACTGGCAAATAGCAACAGACGTCAACTTGGAAACAGTTGTACAATCAGGTACGTACACCGCTACTGCGGAAAAGGATTATACGGTAAAAGTAGATGTAACTGGCTTGGAGGCAGGCACTACTTACTATTATGGTTTTACGGCGCTTGGTAAAAACTCGCTTACCGGAAAAACTAAAACAACGCCTACCGGTGATCAGGCCGAACACCTGAAATTTGGAGTCGTTTCTTGTTCTAATTATCAGGCCGGTTATTTTAATGCTTACCACCGCCTGGCCGATCGTACCGACCTAGATGCGATTATCCACTTAGGCGATTATATCTACGAATATGCAGATGGCGTTTATGGCGATAGCTTATTGTTTGAAGAGCGTCCGCTGGAGCCTGCTGGCGAAATCGTAACGCTAGAGGAGTACCGTACGCGTTATTCGACTTACCGCCTGGATACCAGCTTAATCCGTGCACACCAACAGCATGCTTTTATCACGGTATGGGATGATCACGAATCAGCAAACGATGCGTACACCGATGGTGCAGAAAACCACGACGAAGCAACGCAAGGTGATTGGGAAACGCGTAAATCTGTAGCAAAGCAGGCTTATTTTGAGTGGCTACCAATTCGCGAAAGCGAAGAGCAAACGATCTACCGAAATATCTCGTATGGTAATTTGATGGATTTGATCATGTTGGATACGCGTTTGGAAGGTCGTAATGTACAAATTCCAGACATTCAGAGTCCTGAATTTAACGATCCGGATCGTACGATTTTGGGGGTAGAACAAAAGAGTTGGTTTTATGAGCAATTGACCAATTCTACTGCAAAGTGGAAAGTAGTTGGCCAGCAGGTCATTTTTGCAGATTTGCACGTGGGCTGGGCTTCTTTGGCTGATCCAAATGCAGACTATTACATGGTTGAAGGTTTGTTTACAGATATTTGGGATGGCTATCCGGCAGAGCGTCAGGAAGTAATCAGCTTTATCGAAGATAATAATATCGATAATGTAGTGATTTTGACGGGTGACTTCCACTCTTCTTTTGGTTTCGATGTCTCGAAAAATCCAACAGATGTGACTATTTCTGAATTGCCATTTATTGGTGAGGCACCAAGCTATACCCTTTCAGAAGACTATGATCCGGAAACAGGCGCTGGTTCTATTGCTGTAGAATTTGCTACACCAAGTATTACCTCTGCCAATTTTGATGAAAATACAGATTTAGAGCAAGCTAACTTTTTCCAGGGTATCATTAACAGTGAGTTTGAACCAGTTCCGGGCGTGATTAATTTGGGTAACCCAAACCCACACATGAAATATGTAGAATTGATTCAGCACGGGTATTACATTCTGGATATAAAAGGCGATAGCACACAGGCCAACTGGTACTTCTCAACGATTGCAGAAATTAGCGAAGAGGAAGACTTTTCAGAAGGTTGGTATACAAAAGATGGCGAAAATCACTTGCAAGTAGCGGCTGGGGAAAGTGCACCTAAAGCAGAACAAGACGAAGCAGCACCAAATGATCCGCCAATGAGTACAAATACGACTGTAGTAAGCGAAGAATTTGCAGTTTTGGCGGCTTATCCAAATCCGGTGAATCGTTGGAATACACTTCACTATTCATTGACTCAACCAGCTAATGTTGATATCAAGCTATACGATGCCAATGGGAATATGGTTCGTCCGTTGCTTAACAAGCGTATGTTGCCGGGCGTATTCTCACTGCGTTTGGATGCTGCTGATTTGGCGGCTGGGTCATACTTCTATCGAATTCAGGTAGGTGATGCTGTTCAAACGGTAAAAATTATTGTTGCAAAAAGCTAATCATCGAATAATCTCCTTTATTCAATATTTTGATACAGGTGTTCTGCATAGTGCGGAACACCTTTTTTATTAGATTGGAAAATAAAATATGCGCTCATTATAAAATGTTAGCGAGTGCGTACAACTTGGGTCATTACAAATGGCTCATACGGTTGCCATCCGCAAAAGTGATTTTAACCGATTTGATGCTCATTGAAGCGGCTTTTTATACTTTTTTTCCTTGTATTTATTCCGATTCTAAATAGTGAGTAGTGCCTTGAAAGCCAATTGGTTAGTTCGTAAATTGAAGTAACTAAAATCACATTGCTATGATGACATTTAAAATGGCTTCTTATACGTTAGCTTTCCTTTTCGGAGGCATACTTGCTACGCAATACCAACCTGGATTGGAATATGCAGATATAATAACCAATGAGCCTTCTGCGGAAAACCCGGAAAATTTAGCACCAGCTATGGATTCGGTAGAAATGGTGGGCAAAAAATTATTCCTGAATAAATGTGCTAGTTGCCACAATCGCAACATGGAAGATGCACTAACCGGACCTGCTTTGAGCGGTGTTGAAGCTCGCTGGAGCGAATACCCGAAAGAGGATTTGTACCGCTTTGTTCGCAACTCTCAGAAAATGATAGCCGAGGGGCATCCCCAAGCATTAGAGATTTGGGAAGTCTACAAGCCTACGATTATGAATAATTTTAACCTGACAGACAAGGAAATTGATGCGATTCTGACTTTCGTCGAATACCAGTCAAATCGTTAACAATTACGACTTTCTGCGTTCATTAATGATCGTTCGAATCCAGTTGGGTATCACTATGGCTCCTGCCAAAAGGTAGGAGTAATAGGTGAGTAGTCGCCAAATGGTCGAAATAACGGTCGCTATCGTCGGGCTGGTTACGTAGTCTTTGAGGAATCCACCAAATAAGACTTCGACAAAGCCAGCCCCTCCTGGTGTTGGGCTAAAGGCGATGATCACAAACATCGTCTCTAGTCGAGCATACAACTCAGCCTGTGTCCAAAAATCCAATGGAATAGATGGAATGAAAGCAATGATCAGGCAGTTGAGCAATAGAAAGCGACACGACCAAGCAATGGCAGTCGAGAAAAAAGCACCTAGGTGAAATGCCCAGTTTTGTTTTTTCAACTCTTTGGAAGCGATAATCATATCGTCACCCAGTGCTATCGCTTTTTCGCGAAAGCGACGCAAAAAACCAAGCCGTGTAAAGCCTACAAGTACGCGCTTAATCTGACGAGGACTGATGAACAAACCATAATAGAAAAAGGCGCAGTAAGTAGCCATCAGGCCATACGCAAAAATGAAGTAAAAGCCCCAACCGCCCAAATCACCCACATCTTCGATATTGGGCCGTATCATTTGTGTACCAAAAAACAGGTACAAAATCGGAAGGGTGCTTATAAAAAATATACTGTCGAGCACTATGGTGTACAGCACAATAGTAGCCGTTTTGGCCGTCGATAATTTTTCTTGTGCCAATACAAAAAAGGCAACTGCCGAACCGCCTACACTGGTCGGCGAAACCGCCGAACTAAACTCCCAGATAAAAATCAGTTCAATACACTTCCGCCAGCTAAATTCTTTCTTTGAAAGAATGCGCAGCCGAGTCGCATAGGCCAAGTGCCGAATAACGATGATCGCTACACTGGTCAGAATCCAGAAAAGGGTATGCGATGTCCAATTGATATTTGAAAATTCTTGTGGATCAAATTTACGCCATAGCATATACCCAACTGCCAAAATACCAATCAAGACCGGGACGATAATCCGCGAAATCCGAATGGAATTGAGCACCTCCTGCTGTTCTTCATTAAACTCTTCTTTGATAGTATCTTTATCCAACGACGCTTTTTTTGTCTTGTAAATGTCCAGTAAAACGGAGTATCACCGTTACTAATGGTTCTGGAACAAATAAACTAAATTTTAGGTTTGGTTGTAGACTTTTTATCTGTAAGCTGTTATCTTTTTCGCAAAAGGTCATTTTGACCAATAAACGGAAATTAAATTACTGTGGATAATAAACTCGAACGCTGGCGACTCATCCTCGGTTCAAAGGCTGACCCCAAGCAGGAAATTAGCCTTTCGGCAAATCGCAAGGGCATGGACGATGTGCTCGATGCTTTGTACGATAGTGATCGCAAAGGCGGGCTTGGCAAGTCTTCGCCCAATGTCAATCGCTGGCTAGGCAATATTCGCAAATATTTTCCCAAAGCAGTTGTACAACTAATGCAGCGTGATGCACTCGAAAAACTAGACTTGGATCAACTGCTACTTGAACCAGAATTACTCGAAACCCTCGAACCTGACCCAGAATTGGT
>JALEHC010000122.1 GCA_022763215.1 Saprospiraceae bacterium | reverse complement strand
GATGCCAGAAGAGTGAGTTTTAGTCTGACCTACAACTTTGGTAACAACAAGGTGAGGGGTAATCAGAAGCGTATCCAATTTGATGAAAAATATCGTGGTAATTAATAAGGTATTTCTGGTCGGGTAATTATCTGACTGGTACAATTTGGCGAAAGCCAGGACTCATTTTAGCTTCTGCCTTCACGCCATTCGGCGGAAAGGTTCGGCAAATTCAACATAAGATAAAAATCAGGACAATGAATATTATTCTTCAACACGATCAAATGGACTGCGGGGTAGCTTCTTTGGCTATGGTATCTTCACACTATGGCAAGAGTTATAACCTGCAGTACCTGCGCGAATATTGTTTCCTGACCCGAAATGGGGTTTCCCTGTTGGGCATTATTGAAGCAGCTGAGAAAATTGGCTTTGAGACTTATCCGGCCAAGATGAGCCTGGAAGGCTTGCACAGCCCAAATGTCAAACTGCCATTAATCTTACACTGGAATAAAAACCACTTTGTGGTATTGTATAAAATTAGCCGGAATATTTTTACCGGTAAACCCGTCTATAAAATCGCAGACCCCGGCCATGGTTTTATCAATCTGTCAGAAGAAAGATTTAAGCAATCTTGGTTATCGGATGAAGGCAAAGGCATTGGGCTGTTTCTGAATCCGACTGAGAAATTTTATCAGATCACCCCGCCAAAGCGGGAAAAGCTTACCGTAAGCTCACTCATGCAGTATTTGACACCATATAAAAAACAGATCGCATGGATGTCGGTATTGTTACTAATGGGAAGTTGTTTGACCCTGATTTTTCCCTTTCTGACAGAAGCACTGATTGATCGCGGGGTTAATGCCAAAAATCTGAATTTTATATTCATGATTCTTCTGGCTCAGTTAGGGGTGTTCTTGGGCTCGATTGCCATCGAAATTTTCCGAAACTGGCTGATGTTATATGTCGGTACTAAACTAAGTATTACCATTATATCTGATTTTCTGGGAAAATTACTGCAACTACCGATCAAATTCTTTGATTCAAAGATGATGGGTGACTTTCAACAACGGATACAGGATAATGAACGAATTGAACAATTTTTGACCTCACAAAGCTTAACCACTTTTTTCTCCATTATCACATTCTCCGTTTTCTTTGGGGTACTCTGGTATTATGACTTTAAGATTTTATTGGTGTACCTGAGTTTGACGGTAGTTGCTATCTTTTGGTCGCTATATTGGTTGCGGCAACGCAAAATGCTTGACTATTTCCGCTTCCAGCAACAAAGCGAAAACCAAGAGTCGATTTATGAAATTATCGGCGGCATCACCGAAATGAAACTCAATAACTTTGAGGCTTATAAAAGAAGACAGTGGGAGGGGATACAGGAAAAGCTCTTCAAAACCAATATTCGACTACTAAAAACCGATCAGTTACAGTCTTCTGGTTTTGAGTTTATCAATCAGGTCAAAAATATATTGGTGACCTTCTTGGCAGCTACTTATGTGGTACAAGATAGCATGACACTCGGAGCATTGTTGAGTGTATCCTATATAATAGGTCAGATGAATTCACCGGTCAATCAGTTGCTCACCTTTTTCCGTTCACTGCAAGATGCCAAATTGAGCCTTGAACGCCTCAATGAGGTACAAAATCACCCCGAAGAAGAAAAAGAAGGTCAGCATCAGATGGATATTGTCCGAGATGAGCCGGGCGAAGCCTTAGAAAAAGGAATACGCCTACAAAATGTGAGTTTTCAATATGAAGGGCCTCGTTCACCTTACGTACTTAAGGATATTGACTTATTTATTCCGGAAGGTAAAATTACGGCAATAGTAGGGGCGAGTGGTTCCGGAAAAACGACTTTAATGAAGTTGTTACTAAAGTTTTATGCGCCAACACAAGGTAATATTTATTATAATCAGCACGATATAGAGGATCTTTCACCAAAATCTCTTCGCCAGCATTGTGGTGTGGTAATGCAAGACGGCTATATTTTTTCAGATTCGATTGCTCGTAATATTGCAACAGATGATGAAGTGATTGATGATGAACGATTGGGACATGCAGTAGACACGGCCAATATTCGAGATTATATTGAGTCGCTTCCGCTAAAATACAGCACGAAGATCGGTGCTTCCGGCAATGGTATAAGCGGTGGTCAGCAGCAACGCTTCCTGATTGCACGATCAGTGTACAAAAATCCACAGTATATTTTCTTTGACGAAGCCACCTCCGCTTTGGATGCTGAAAATGAAAAGATCATTCATGATCGACTACAGCAATTTTTTAAAGGCAAAACGGTTCTGCTTATCGCACACCGCCTGAGTACTGTGAAAAACGCCCATCAAATAGTCGTATTAAAAGGTGGAGAAGTAGTCGAAAAAGGCAATCATGAGGAATTGGTTGCTCGTAAAGGAGAGTACTTCAATCTCATCAAGAATCAACTCGAACTAGGTGCATAGGAAATAAAGTTCAAAATTGTGTCAAGGGAGTTCTGCATGCATGCACGGGCTCCCTTTCCTCATTCCTTTTCATAATTATTTAGACTTTTCCGAATAAGGCCTTTAATCCTCCGACGCAATCGATCAGGTTTGATCACCTCCACACTCGGGCCAAAACCTAAAATCACCCGTTCAAATTCAAAATTGATCATTAGCTGAAGCTGAACTTTGATTCCCTCAGAAGTTCTTTCCAACAATTGTTGAGAGTGATGAATTGGTTTAGTCAGTACAAAAGGTGCATTGCTGCGATCGATGAAAAGTTCAACAATTTCTGGGGGACGGTTTTCCATGACGGTAACCCCGACTACATGTGTGTAGTAATTTTCTAGATCGTAGGCAAGGTTTTCCTGGTAGGGGATGGTCTTGTCTTCTTGCAGATCGAGGATGCGATCAAGTGCCAAGGTCGTTAATCGGGTGTCTTTATCTCGTTTGCCCAGCATAAACCATCGGTTGCGGTATTCTTTTAGTAGGTACGCATGAAAGAAGATATCATTGGGTTGACGAGCTTTGAACGACTGATAGGTTATGTGCAATACTTGCTTTCGCAAAATAGCCTGATAGACTTGGTCGAGATAATCAAGACCTTTTAAGTTGTCATTTTTTTCAAAATCGATGATTCTTTTTTGATTGTTTTTAGAGGTGTTGATTTTGTCCTCTAGTTTTTGGACCATACCACTGACCTCCTGAAAGTGAGAAAAGCCTTTGAATTGTTTGAGGATCGTTACGACTTCCGTCAAACGGTCAAGGTCTTGTCCGGAGAGTGGAATATTCGTGATACTATAATTAGGATCTTCATAAGTATAGTACTTGCGATCTATGACAATGATAGGGGCGTTGTAGCCTAATTTGTCAGAACGCATAATTTGGATATCACTTTGCACCGTTCTTTTGCTCACACCTTTATCTATACCTTCATATTCATAAAGCGCATCCGAGCAGGCGTCGATCAGGTCATCGAGGGTCCATTTGCGGAAGCGATTTTTGAGACAATGGTCTATTGTACGGTAACGAATGAGGGCATTTCTGTTGACGGGCATAATTTTTTTAATTTTTTGGGAACGAAAAAATGTTCGCCAGCCGTAATAGAAAGCCGTAAAGAAAAGGGATTTTGAGGATAAAGTCCGAATAAAAATAAGGTGTATAGAGTGCTACGGAGTAATATTTGCCGAAAGGCTGGAAAAAGCGGGAAAATATTTAGACAGTCTTTTGAATTTCCGCATAAAAACTCTACCTTTGCAATCGCTTTTCGAGTAGGGGTACAAATGAATGTGCCAGAAATTTATTGAGAAGCAAGCATAAAAGCAATTAAAAGTTTTAGTATGCCAACAATTAATCAGCTTGTACGTAAGGGCAGAAAAAAGATCGTAGAGACGAGCAAGTCTCGTGCTTTGGATGGAAATCCACAACGCCGTGGAGTATGTACGCGTGTATACACGACGACACCTAAGAAGCCGAACTCTGCATTGCGTAAGGTTGCTAAAGTGCGTTTGACGAATGGGATTGAGGTGATTGCCTATATTCCTGGGGAAGGGCATAACTTGCAGGAACACTCTATCGTATTGGTACGTGGAGGTCGTGTAAAAGATTTGCCTGGTGTACGTTACACAATTGTACGTGGTGCATTAGATACTGCGGGTGTGACGGATCGTCTCCAGAGCCGTTCGAAATATGGTACTAAGCGTCCTAAGAAGTAATTACGTTTCATTAACTGTTAGAAACCTCTGATTAGAGATGAGAAAAAGAAAACCAAAATTAAGAATTATTGCTCCAGATCCAAGGTATGGAGACACCGTAGTTACGCAGTTTGTCAATAACCTGATGATACAGGGTAAGAAGAGTGTAGCTTATCGTGTGTTCTACGATGCAATGGATATTATCAAAGAGCGGACGAAGCTGAATGAGCACGAGATATTTACAAAGGCTCTTAAGAATGCAATGCCTCAGGTAGAAGTACGTAGCCGTCGTATCGGTGGTGCTACTTTCCAGATTCCTACAGAAATTCGTGCCAAGCGTAAAATGTCTATCGGCATGAAGTGGCTGATTAAGTTTTCGCGTCAGCGTAGTGGAAAAGGAATTGCTGATAAATTGGCAGCAGAGTTAATTGCAGCGAGCAAGGGTGAAGGTGGAGCTGTTAAGCGTAAAGAAGATACGCACAAAATGGCGGAATCTAACCGTGCTTTTGCACACTTTAAAGTTTAATCATTTAATAAATATCACAAGGAAGTAGTCATGGCAAAAGATCTAAAATTTACAAGGAATATCGGTATCGCTGCCCACATCGATGCCGGTAAGACAACGACTACAGAACGTATTCTTTACTACACCGGTATCAGTCACAAGATTGGTGAGGTGCACGATGGTGCAGCTACCATGGACTGGATGGAACAGGAGCAAGAGCGTGGTATTACAATTACTTCTGCAGCAACCAAGACATCTTGGAAGTGGGCTGATCAGGAATATGCGATTAACATTATCGATACTCCGGGTCACGTTGACTTTACTGTAGAGGTAGAGCGTTCACTACGTGTATTGGATGGTGTAGTGGCATTGTACTGCGCGGTTAGTGGTGTAGAGCCTCAGTCTGAAACGGTTTTCCGTCAGATGGATCGCTATAAAGTACCTCGTATCGGGTTCGTTAACAAAATGGACCGTTCTGGTGCTGACTACTTCGCTGTTGTTGAAGATATTAAAGAAAAGCTTGGTGCTAACGCAATCGCTGTACAGGTGCCAATCGGTTCTGAAGAGACTTTCCGTGGGGTAGTTGACTTGGTAACTAACGAAGCAATTATCTGGAATGATGATGACTTCGGTATGACTTACGAAGTAATTGATATTCCTGAAGATTTACAGGAAATCGTATTGGAGCGTCGTGAGCAGTTGTTGGAAGCAATCGCTGAATACGATGAGTCTTTGATGGAGAAATTCTTCGAAGATCCTAATTCTATTACGAAAGAAGAAATGCGTGCAGCAGTACGTAAGGCGGTAATCGATATGAGTATCATGCCTATTTACTGTGGATCAGCATTTAAGAATAAAGGAGTTCAGGCAGTATTGGATGCTGTATGTACGTTCCTTCCTTCTCCAGTGGACATCGAAGCAATCGAGGGTACTAACCCAGATACAGAAGAGGTAGAGAAGCGTCGTCCAACTGTAGACGATCCATTCGCAGGCTTGGCATTTAAGATTGCAACTGACCCTTATGTAGGTCGTTTGGCATTCTTCCGTGCTTACTCTGGTGCTTTGGATGCAGGTTCTTACGTATTGAACACACGTTCAGGTAAGAAAGAGCGTATCTCTCGTTTGTATCAGATGCACTCTAATAAGCAGAACCCGATTGATCGCGTTGAAGCAGGTGATATTGCTGCAGCGGTTGGTTTCAAGGATTTGAGAACAGGTGATACGATTTGTGACGAGAAGTCTCCAATCGTTCTGGAATCAATGACTTTCCCTGAGCCAGTAATCGGATTGGCGATTGAGCCAAAATCACAGAAAGATTTGGATAAGT
>JALEHC010000121.1 GCA_022763215.1 Saprospiraceae bacterium | reverse complement strand
TCAAAACTAAGTTAGCGATAAAACCTATGGGGAGACTAATTCCAACGAAGCGTACTTTGGGTTTTTCGATCCATTCATAACCTACAATTTCGGTTATGGTTTCCAGGTCCCAATTTTCAAGTATCGTAAAAGCCGTTTTGAAATCAATGGCAATTGCGCCAGAGGCACCTACCGTAGTAATCCCAGCATCGTATTTAATGTCCAGTGCCAATGGCACTTTATATTTTACCAATTGGCTATCGATGCTCAATTCTATATCCTCTTTTTTTTCTGCGATGATGGCTAGGTTATCATCTTTCATGTCCTTGTCTTCATACAAGATGCCATCCATTTGTTCATTGAGCGAATTTTGTAATTCAATGGCATCAATACGAATTGGGATATTGATGATAGAAATTTTTTCTTCGAAGAATGACTCATATTCTTCCATTGGTTTGACAGGTTTTGTGGTTTTGCAAGAGCTGAGCAACAGAATAAGGCCTAAACTCATCACAACAAAAATTGATCGACTCATAGCAGGATTTTTGGCATCAGGAATAGAAATACAGACAAAACAAAAATATAGCATTATACGCAGGCGAACCTCATGTCAGATAAGGAAAAAAAAGATATTCTTCTATAAAATATGCCAAAATTGTTTTTGGTGCTATCAAAAATTTTAACACTTGCAACCTTTAAAAGGAGGACTTGTCTCTAACAACAGAAGTACAAAAAATCAATTTATGAGAGTTTTATTTACCATATTAAGTATTTGTCTGTTGACAATGGCCCAGGCAGCACCAACTTATGTTTCTTTTGAAAAAGCTTACCTGGGTGTATACACCAACCAAATCAGCAAACAAAAAGCCAAGATGCTTGGCTTTGATAATCCGTATGGGAGCTACGTGACTCGTGTTATCAAAAATACAGCGGCGGAAAGAGCTGGCATGCAAGCTTTTGATTATATCGTAGCCATCAATGAGACAGAACTGAGCAGAACGGAAAGCCTCGGCAAAGTCTTGAAAGACTTTGAATCAGATGAATATGTTACAATTCATTTTTACCGTAAGGGAGAAAAGAAGAGCCTGCAAGTAAAGCTTGGAAGCCGCGATGATCGCAATTTTGAATTTGACGAAGATCAACCTAATCCCTTCCTCGGAATCACACCGCATGAAGAAAACAATAATAAAAAGCCCGGTGTACTAGTCAATGTCATTAATTACTCCGCTGCCGCGGAAATGGGTTTGCAAGATGGCGATCTGATTACCGCAATTAATGATACACCAATGATCGACTGGAAAGACATTGAGATCGCCATAAATAACATGAAAGTCGGTGAGCAAATTGAAGTAGCATTTGATCGTGCAGGTCAGTCCATGACCAAAAGCACGAATATGCGATCGTACGAAGAGACTCAAGAAATCAGAAAAAATAAAAAGTACGAAAAGGCATTTATGGGTATCAACTTTGCTCAATTATCAAAGGAAAAAGCACGCAAACTGGGTTTTGACAACCCTTATGGCAGTTATGTGACCGCAGTCATCCCAAATACAGCTGCCGAAAAAGCAGGAATTCAGCCATTTGACTATCTGTTTGGTGTGGACGAATACAGAGTTGGCGAAAGCCAAAGCTTGGGTGCTATCTTGAGCAAATATAGTGCAGGCGATATGGCCAAGATATCCCTAATCAGAAAAGGAGAAATAAAAAAACTGGATATAACATTTGGACGAAAGTCCGATGCTGGCAACAAAATGAGCAAAAGTAAATGTGAAGATCCATTTTTGGGTGTTCAGAAAAGTCATAAAGCGCCAGCAGAAAATGGCATTCGTGTCAATATCGTGAGTGAATCAACGGCAGAAGATATTGGCATGCAAAACGGGGATGTCATCCAAAAAATCAATGGTTTTGCGATGGTTGACTGGGATGATATCAGTATTGCTATTGATATGTTGGATGTAGGTGAAACTATCACAGTAGGTTACCAAAGAAATGGCAAGCCGATGCAAGGGTCCAAGCCGATTAAATCTTATTGCGAAACCAAAGGGGACGAAGATCGTAGTTTCACCTTTGATTTTGATCAGGATTTCGACTTTGACTTCAATTTTGATGATGATGAGAACGAATTGAGATCGGCTGAAATGCGCAATATCGAAGATATGAAAGTGGAGCTGACCAACATTTCACAAACCGAAGCCAGTGAAATGAAAGAACAGCACGGTGTAGATATGCCAATCGTCAATAATTTAAAAATTGAAGCCTTAAAATTATTTCCCAACCCATCCAGAGGTTTATTTCAATTAAGTTTTGAGCTGCCGAAGGAAGCGGATACGGTTATTCGGATTTACAATGCGCAGGGTCGTAAAATTTATGAATACGAACTAGGTTCATTTTCCGGAGAATTCAAAGATGAGGTAGACATTTCGCAAAACGGAGCGGGTGCCTATTTTCTGGAAATTCGCCAGGGTAACCAATCAATTTCACGAAAGATTCTTTTAAAGCAATCATAAGAAGCGAGGTTTTTCTCAATTAGTCCTGGAGGCTGTACCCGAGAGGGTACGGCCTATTTTTTTTGACAAAAGGAAGAGATGAGGTCTTAGCAAAATTTTGTATCATTGACAGGCTTTGAAAAAGCATAATAGTTATTCAACAAACCATTGCCTAATTCAAAATTTTGTAAAACCAGTTTAGTATGAAAAAATGGGAACTCTTCTTTTTGCCCTTTTTAATGTTCCTGGCTTTTGCCACGCCGGCAGAGGCTCAGCAAAAAAAAGCAGCTTATGATGAATCATTGTATGAGTCCATCAGCTGGCGAAATATCGGACCTTTTCGCGGTGGTCGTTCGGCTGCAGTAACCGGCGTACCGGGTAAACCAAACCTGTATTATATGGGAGCTACCGGCGGTGGCGTATGGCGCACCAAAGATGGCGGCCAAACTTGGGCTAATATTTCTGATGGTTATTTTGGTGGTTCTATCGGAGCCGTAGCCGTAAGCGAATATGATAATAATGTCATCTATGTCGGTGGCGGTGAAGTGACCGTTCGTGGAAACGTGTCTTATGGTTATGGCATGTTCAAATCGGTAGATGCCGGAAAAACGTGGACGTCTATTGGTTTAGAAAATAGTCGCCACATACCAAGAGTTCGGATTCATCCCAAAAATCCAGATTTGGTGTATGCAGCTGTACTAGGCGACCTGTACAAACCAAGCAAAGAGCGAGGTATTTACAAAAGTAGTGACGGTGGAGAAACCTGGGAACAAGTACTTTTTGCGAATGAAAATGCAGGTGCAGTTGACCTTACCTTCGATCCTAATAACCCCAGAATTATGTTTGCCTCTACTTGGCGCATACGTCGTACGCCATACAGCCTAGAAAGTGGTGGTGAAGGCTCGGCACTATGGAAAAGTACAGATGGCGGCCAAACATGGACAGATATTTCCGCAAATAAGGGTTTGCCGAAAGGCACATGGGGAATATCTGGTGTAACCGTTTCCCCTGTTAACTCAGATCGGATTTGGGCCATCATTGAAAATGAAAAAGGTGGCGTATACCGCTCAGATGATGGCGGAGAAACATGGAGAAGAACTAATGATAGCCGCGCTTTGCGCCAGCGAGCTTGGTACTATTCCCGCATTTATGCAGATACAAAAGACGAAAACATAGTGTATGTTATGAATGTGCGCTACCACAAATCAACAGATGGGGGCAACACATTTAAAGCGTATAATGCGCCTCATGGCGACCATCATGATTTGTGGATTGCACCAGAGGATAACCAACGAATGATTATTGCCGATGATGGTGGTGCACAGGTCTCTTTTGATGGAGGTGAAAACTGGTCTACCTATTACAACCAGCCAACAGCACAGTTTTATCGCGTTATCACTGATGATCATTTTCCATATCGGATTTATGGTGCACAGCAAGATAATTCTACCGTTCGGATTGCTCACCGAACCGATGGCAGAAGTATCGGAGAACGCGATTGGGAACCAACCGCTGGCGGAGAAAGTGCGCACTTAGCCATTGATCCACAGGATAATGAGGTGGTTTATGGCGGTAGCTATGGGGGGTATTTGACTAGAGTGAACCACAACAGTAAAGAAGAACAGGCGATAAATGTTTGGCCAGATAATCCGATGGGTTATGGAGCAGAAGGAATGAAGTACCGTTTTCAGTGGAATTTCCCGATTTTCTTTTCTCCTCACAATCCGGATAAACTGTACACGCTTTCCAATCATGTCCACGTTTCCACAAATGGCGGTCAGTC
>JALEHC010000120.1 GCA_022763215.1 Saprospiraceae bacterium | reverse complement strand
TGCTGAGCGGTAATTTTTTTGAAAAAAACTTGCATTATCCCAAGTTTTTATTTGCGTCAAATTTTTTCCTACCAAAATAGAGCCTCCTTTTATAGCGGTAGACAGCGACGCTATAAAAGGAAACTTTCGAACCTAATAACTTAAATTCATGGTTTTATGATGGGCAAATCAAGAGAAGAAGGCTTGGTTTGGCTTCTGTAAATCTTATATACGGGTGTACCTGTAGCTGGTGTTCTGTCAAAGGTGTCTTGATCAGCACCCGCAATAGCGATTCTAATGGAGTGCCCTTTTTTGATTAACACAGAAGTAGGCCATAATTTGAAGGATAGTTTTTCTACTTCATTAATAGGCATAGGGGCCGCATCTGACTGATAAAATGAATGATAAGGTATATCTTCAGAGAATGGATGTTCAACCGTTTTGCGATGCTCTAAGAGCAATCCGCCTTCTGTTATATATCTGCTCTTTCCGTCGGGGGCTACATCTTCCAAGTATACAAATACTGCACCCTCTGAATGTGAAGATGATAAATATAGGTTGATGATTGGAGTACCTGTAATTTGTAAGTCTTCTTTTAAAGGGGCAGAAGTATAGCACAGCATTAGAGAATCAACCGAATTTCGGCTATCGAGCTGTAGTAAGGGCTTTCCCATCTGAGTAGACCATCGATTGTTTTTTCCCGTGGAAACGGAGAAGTCAACCTGATATTCATCGAAGGTATTTCCCTTCTCGGGTTTAGACGAAATAAGTTTATGATCCGATTCTAGGAAATACGAAATGCGGCTTTGATTTTTAGGAGGCCAATTTTCCGTCTCTTTAAAAACTTCTTCCCCAAAATTATAATACCTTACTGTTGGCCATTTTTCCATGCCATTTTGCTTACCTTTCAAATAATAATCAAAAAAGTCAAGTTGCAATTGCAGTTGTTCTTCTACTGATGGAACTGGATCAACGGCTTTATCCGAAACAATATAAGGACTAGCATGTGCACTGCCTCCATGAGAGGTAGGCATTAGAACTAACTTCTGAGGATTTGAATAATGCTTTAACCTCAACAATGCTCCTTCTGCTGTTCCTGCATCCAACCAACTGGCCAAAACCAACATAGGTACCTCGGATTCCGAAATTTCTTTTTGCCAGTACACCGGAGAGCATTCTTCATGCGTAAATTCTCCAAATTTAGAATCTTTATACTTCGCAGCTTTTGCGACCTCTAATACATTTGGGTTTTCTTTGTGCTCAGCAATCGCCTCCTGTGGGAAGGTATCGGTAACTCGTCTGATACTCGCTTTCAAAATATCAGAAGCATTATTATCTAACCAATCAACGACCATGCTCCATTCAGCAACAAAACCAGTTGCCAGCATTCCGTATGGCCGACCAGGGCTTTCGTAAATGTCAAAGTCAGACCAGCCTGGAATAACCGCTTTCACGGCTTGATGACCTGTTGCACACAACAACTCTGCGGTAGTTCCTGAATAAGAGGTACCATATGCACCTACACTACCATCTGACCAAGCTTGGCTGACCACCCATTCGACTATATATCTGGCATCTTCTACTTCGGTAGGACTGTATTCGCCCGGTCGCTTCCCGTAAGAAGCACCTGTACCCCGCACATCAACCTTAACCAATATGTAATTATGGCTTAAAAAGAAATTATCTCGCTCTCTGAGCGATGGCATTGGTTCTCCTGTTTTTGGGTTTTCGGTCGATCTCCAGTACCTGGTTAATTCCAATAGGGCCGGTAGGGGTTCGTTTTTGTACCCTTTCGGGAAATGTACATCTACTGCTAACTTGGTTCCACCTACTGCTGGCACATAAAAAGATTGTGTATAACCCAGAGATTTGTTTGATTTGGTGGATTGTGTGTGCGCAATGTGGGAAGCAGCAATAAAAAAGCTAAGTAGAAGTAGTTGCAGGTTTTTCATTTTGAGTATCATTTTTTACAAAAAAGACTGCGCTTTTGCCAAATTTAAACACAATTTATCAATATCCTCTTTTCTGGCTAAGGCTTGTATCCATTCCGAAGGAATACGCTCAAATCCATACAATATTCCAGCTAGGCCACCAGTTATCGCAGCCGTTGTATCGGTATCTTCTCCCAGATTGATAGCTGCAAACACAGTGGAAGGGTAATCATCATTTTTTAACAAACACCACAAAGATGCTTCCAAGCTGTGCATTACATAGCCGCTGGATGAAATTTCATCCTCCTCCAGATCATAAATATTTTCCTCAATAATTCGATCAAAATGCTTTTGCTCTGCCAAAGAAATGTCTTTTTCAATCATTAAGGCCGCAATATCTTTCTGCATTTGGCGATAAGCCGACCACTTGTCAACACCTTTGAGTAGCTGGGAGGCCAGGCTTAGGTAAGCAGTGCAGGCAATGGCAGAGCGGATATGCCCATGTGTTAAAGCAGATACTTCCCAAATAAGCTGAAATTGTGCGGAGAGAGGTTGTTGCTGAATGTGAAATAGCAAGGGTAAAATGCGCATCAGCGCACCATTTCCATTTTCCATTTCATTATCAGAATAAAGTCCTCGAAGTTGACTATAATCCTCTTGCTTCAATATCTGTGCGACTCGCTTTAAGGAGTAGGCTGTTGTATTACCAATATCAAAAACTTCACCATAAGGTGTCCAGTAGGCCTCTTCCATGTACGCAACCAACTTTTGCGCGATATCCACTAAGTTGTAGCCATGACATAGACTTTCAGCAAGACAAAACGTCAAACTGCTATCATCAGACCAGGTGCCGGGTGGTTGATTATAAGTGCCGTAACCCTGCATGTCGGTGACAGGGTTTTTGCTCAGATACGCTCTTGATTTAAACTCTACAGGTACGCCAAGCGCATCTGCAACCGCCAGCCCAAATAAAGCAGCACGAACAGCCTGCACTTCTTTACCGGCCATATATCCGAATTGAAGCCCAGTTTTTAGGGTGGGCTGTTTTACGTTTTGACATTAGTTTTTGTTGAGCGTACCATATTGCATCTTTTACAGTTTGTCCTTCTTTTAGTTGCTCTGCAAAAACTTTTAATAGTGCCATTTTATCAGCATCAACACCACTAACAATGAAATGTGGGCCATAATTAAGCAAAGGTGTTATTAGACTTTCCTGAGCGTTTAGCGACTGATTTAAAAGAACCATTTCGCAGTTGATATCAGGGCGTTGTACAAATAACTCATGAAAAAATATCAACCAGCCTTCGCCAAACTCATCTCTTGCTACTACAGATGTGAGCTCTGGGTTAGTTTCATTGATGAGCACCCGGCTATTGAGTTGCCAGATGCGTACATCTGAAATATATCCTCCAATTTGATCAATTCGATTTACTTCTTCTACGCTCGGCAATTCGCGGGCAAATTCTGCAAAAGTTCCTGCATCGCTCAGGTTACGGATTGTGGTCTCTTCCCGACCTATTTGTTCCCACTCTGGTAAAAATTGATAGCGCTGATCAAAGAATTTATCGTAAGATGTTTGCAAAGACAAAGGTGCTTGCAAAGGATTAGTCAACATCCATTTTTGCTTTCCAGTAGCGACCGGAGGTTGATTTCCCGAAAGGGAAAAGGCGGAAGCAGAAGGTAAGTAACTGACCTGAAATTGCTTACCTAAAAATGCCATTTTATGATATGAAGGCCGTTTGTATGTTTTCTTTTTGCTAAGTAAAGCACCAAAATTCAAGCTTTGTAAAGCCGGATCTGGCACAATAATTAGCTGCCCTGCACTCGAAAATTGATTTGCTGCTGGTCGTAAAAGAAAATCATAGAGCTGCGCTCCGTACTGACTAATACCAAGATAGTCTTCCTGTTGTAAGGACTTCTGAAAACTGATAAGGGCAGGGAACAAATACCGCTCACCAAGTTGGTCAGACGGCCCCATGACCATTTTTTTTGTTTCTAAAAGATTTGAATTAAAGGATTGATTATCAATTACGAATAAGTACAAGTCTTGTGTTCCCAGATGATAATACAGCATTTTTTCTGAAGCTTTCAATTGCCCCTGAATTTGTTTTATGGACATCACTTCATCCATAAACAGGCGCTGATATAGCGCCATATTATCTTCTTTGAGTTGGCTCTTTGCGGCTTCCCATGCTTTCGTCGCTGCACTTAAGTCTATCGAGAGTCCAGGCTTGGCACGGTACGCCAATATATTTGCACGCCAAGTGTAATAAGCCTCTAGGCTTTCTGTATGCTTTTTTTCCCAGTCATAAAGTAACTGTGGACGTAAATATTTGCGAGTACTCAGTTTTCTGGAAGCTTCCGCAAAATAAAAGGCAAGTTGGTCATAGCTCTTATCAGGCGAAAAACTGCTAAGGTTTAGTGCTGTTTCTACGCCCAAGTCGAGAATCATACGATTGCCCTCGTAGCTTGGATGAATCCACTGCTCCATGAGCATGAGTTGTGTAGCTGCCTGAAGTTGTTGCAACACCTCCTTTCTGGTTTCTGTACAAGCATCTCCTTTGCAGATGGCCAATTGGATCACACTTTCCTGCCACAACAAATGCGCCATCATGCCATAATCGAGTAAGGTATAAGCTTGCTCCATTTGCATGGCCGTCATAGGGTCGATTCGGCTTTTAGCGATAGAGAGCACCATGCGGGCATCTTCCCATTCTTGTTGTTCGATATGCGTAGCAACGATTTCTGATAGGGCTTTCGCCGAATGCACATTATGAGGGCCACGATATTTTTGATATAAATTATCTGCTTGTTCGAGTAAAAGTATTTTGTAGTCGCCAGATTCGAGCTGGGCTTCCAGATAAGCCAAATCAGCGTGTATACCAAACTCCTTTTGGTAAGTAAGGCGTTGGGCATTGCGTATCGTAATTGCTGCTTCGGCTTTTTTGTCATCTTTCAAGTAGGCTTTCGCCAAATAGGCCAGATAGCTGGCTTGAAGTTCCAGGTCATCCACTCCTTCCAGGTTAAGTACCTGAATGGCTTTTTTGTATTGTTCGATTGCTTTGGCATAAGCCTGAACTTGCATAAGCCCATCTCCAATGGACTTGTAGATATCAGAGAAAAAGATAGGATTTTCAGCAGGAAGCTGTTCTGCTTTAAACAAAGCATGCATGCCTTCTTCAAATTTGCCCGCAGCCAGGAGTATTTCACCCTGTCGGGCAATATTTTGCACAAAATCATCTGTGCCAAGTTGTTCCCGAATAGCACGCGATTTTTCATTCCAGTCAAGTGCTTCATCGTATCGGCCCATTTGCAAGTAGTTGTAAGCCAGCAGATGGTAAGCTTCTGACTTATCATACATGCGGTTGGGGTGTTGCTTTACATAAGCATCAGCCAACTGGCTGGATACCATATATTGATGATCCTGACTTAATTGGTGTGCCTGATCAAGCAGGTTTTCTGCTTTTTGGGCTATTAGGCTACCAGAAAGAAGAAGAATCAAACAACAAAAAAATAAACGATTAGAATACATGTGCTTGTTTTTTGCAAAAATGGACAACGGCAAAGCAATATTAGAAAGAAATACCTGCTTCGTGAAATAATTACCCCATTTACATCCAAAAAAAATTTTTTTTTAAAAAATATTTTCCATTGTCTATTTTGCTGTAAATCAGTTGGTTGTAGGTAGGTTTGTGTTGTTTGCTAACTTTTTTTGAAAAAAAATGCAGGAGTCTTTGGGGGGAGGCCCTCCAATCTATGTATTAAGGGGTAAACAATCTACATTACTATATTCCAAAGAGATAAAGTACAAAGTCCGGAAACGGGCTTGTACTTTAAACTCTTTATTAAAGAGAGACCTGCTGCTTTGCAGCGATAATCCCAAGACCAAAATTAAATTCCATTTTTTATTAAGGGCTTTTTCCTTCCTTTAGCTAACTGGCTAAAGCGGTCAGATGCATGCCTTTTAATAAAGTATAACCCAACACTAACAATCAAATGAAACATCTTATTATTGTTTTAATCAGCTTAAGTGCAAGTACCTTGGCTTTTGGCCAGTATGATTTTACCAAAAATATTTACGTAGAAGGTTTCGGACCGGGCTTAGCATGGAGTATTAATTATGATATGCGCTTTGCACCTGATACCAAAGAAGGATTGGGAGGGAGCATTGGTTTTGGTACACTTGGCCCTTCTTTTTCAACAGAAGGCGCACGTGTTGATTTGCGTATCACTACTATTCCTGTACAAGTCAATTATTTATTTGGTAAAGGAACTGCTGCCCTTGAATTAGGGGCCGGCGTATCACCTATATTCATTAGCTATGACGGTATGGGAGAATTCGATTTTTTAGGTGAAACCTATGAAATACCCCAAAATGGTCGTACCGCAAATGCCTATGGTTTCCTGAATATAGGGATGCGTCTGCAACCAAAAGACACCGGATTACTATTTAAAATAAACTATACGCCCTTGATCACTGGTATTGGTGTGTTGCCTGTATGGGGGGGAATTTCGCTTGGATATCAATTTTAGCACCCTATATAACAACAAACGCACTCTCCAAAAAACCTTTTGAAAACGATTAACTGACCCATTTTAAAGCATTGAAAACTTAAACAATCAATATGGCTTTAAGGAGCCCTCTATTTGATCACCCTTATTTAATACACTCAAAAAATGAAAACAACCATGAAAAATTTTAAACTCCCTGTTTTGCTCGTTTTATGTCTAGGTATGACCGTTTCTACATTTGCTCAGTTGAGTATCGGAGCACGTACCGGTGTGCGTTTTGCACAGATGTCTGATTTTGCAGACTTGGAAGAAGTAGCAGAAGTGAATAACCGTATCGGACTGGAAACTGGTGCTATTGTTTCCTACCGATTTAGCCCATTTTTTAGCCTGCAGTCTGAGCTAAATTTTGTACAGAAAGGCGTAGAAGTGATTTATGTTGAAGAAGACGGCTTTTCCGGCTCCGGAAAAATTGGTGTAAACTATCTCGAATTTGCGCCACTTGCCAGGTTATCTTATGGAAGTGGTAGCGTAGAGGGCTTTTTATTAGTTGGCCCAAGTATTGGTTATGGCTTGAACGGAACGATCATCTCGGAAGAGACATTTTTAGGAGAAACGTTTAAGGAGGAAGATGATTTGGATTTCGAGGACGATGAATTTGCGAGAACCGACGTTGGTGCAATCTTCGGACTTGGTTTAGGTTTCAATCTGGGTAATGACTTGATGTTGACGGTTGATGGTCGCTATAACATGGGCTTTACCAATCTGGCAACTGATGAAGACGTAGATATGGAGCCTTCCAACAGAGGAATTAGCGCCTCGATAGGTTTGTTGGTTCCACTTTCAAAATAAGAAAGATCACAACTAAGATTTATATAGTTCAGAAGGAGAATTTTTTAGAAGGGTGTTAAGTTTGGGGCTGCATTAGCAGCCCCATTCTTTTATACAGCCCCCTGAAGTTTTGGCTGTCGTCTAGTCGTAGGCATCGTTCCCTTCTTTTTTCTTTTTCGCAAAATTCTCTGGATCAAATAGCGCATATTTTTACCATTCATAGGTGTAATAGTAATGAGGCCATTACCTTGTCTGTAGCCTGGGTTTGCACGGGTATAAAAAGCAATTTCCGGACAATCGAGTACCTCTTCTTTGACCTGAGCACTTGGATCGCTTACAAAGTTTTGCGGCTTATGAACCGTGCCATTGCTTTCGCAAAAATGCTCCCCATAAAATTTCCGCCCGAGGCTATTGATCAGCGTAAGTTCAAATTTGGGCGTTGGCTGCTGATAATGCGGATAATATTCGTCCATGCCTTTGGCTATAGCCAAATAAGACTTAAAACTGACGGCATCACACCAGAAATAACACCTTGAGAACAAAATCTCTTTCCAGAAATGGAAAACCATGCGAATACCCATCTTGCGGAGCAGGTTTTTGCCTCTGTAATCATGGTGAATCACCCCCTGACCAAAATAAAATAAACAAACTCTGTGAATTTGGTGCAACATTCGGTTGATGCGCAAACCAGAAAAGCCTACCAACTGATCCTGATCGTGGAAGAAAACAAAATGAGTGTTGCGTTCAATACGATTATAGAAGTAATCTTCTGAATAGTCGTAATACGCTTGATACAATGCCCACATTTCGGCAATTTCGGAAGGACGCAGACTGGCACTGGTCCTAAACCTGATGTTTAGTTTCATGACGGTATATATTAGTTATCGTATAATGCATACAGGTGCATCATCTTCGGTGTTAAACACCAAAAACGAAGGAACAGTAAGTGTTAGATAGTCGCGACTATATGATTCCGACTTGCGTAAAGGTTTGTTTCCAGAACCGTGATTATGGTTCTGAATCTATTTGTGTATAGCTGTATTGAAGTATTAAGCGTGCTCTTTTTTCTTTAGGTATTGCACGAGCGTGCTGTTAGGTGTTTGCTATATAAACGAATGAAGCCTGAAAAAATTCCGAATGAATCATAGAAAAAGCGTTAAACCACAAATAAAT
>JALEHC010000119.1 GCA_022763215.1 Saprospiraceae bacterium | reverse complement strand
CACTTTCGCAACCGCCTTTGTGGTCCCACTTGGGCTCGAACCAAGGACCCTCTGATTCACCTTCCATTGCTTTCGCAGTGGGGTAGGACTATATCACCACCATATCAGCTTGCGGCTGACGTAGGCGGGGGGCGTTCGTGGAGGGCTTATTGGTAAGTTTCCTCACCCTCTAGTCTCTGCACCTTCCTGGCTACTCTTACAACTATTCACCAGGCTTGGCTCAGGATTGCCATTTCCGCTTTAAGCGGAGGAAGGTTTCCCTGAGTTAACCCCCTTCACATCCCGCCGTTTCCGACGAGCGGCACCGTTAGCTATTGTAAACCAATAGCAATTGATGAGTCAGATGCTCTAACCAACTGAGCTATGGGACCGAATTTGTCAACTTAATTTTTGGGCCACTACCAACAATTATAACAAAAGTTTATAATTGATGAGTTAGCCCCGATTTCGATAGCTATCGAAACCGAATTTGTCAAATTATTCCATGCTGCTTTCAGCAGAAAGCTTTTTCGGAACGCAAAGTTACGTATTTCACACGCGCTATGCAAGCAATAAAATATTTCTTTTTTACTGCCAAAAGTCGTATTTTATGTCTCAAATATCAGCTTATGCAACAACTCGCTTATTGCGATACCTCTTTCGGTTGTTTCCTCATTAAAGGCTCTACGCTCGGAATTAGTTCCTTAAAACTAGTGGAAAATCCTCCGGTGGAACGACCGGAAGTGCCCGCAGAATTGCAAAAGGCTGTTACGCAGTTGCAAGCTTACTTTAAAGGTGAACTGGAAGCCTTTGACTTACCGCTCGATTGGAGTGGAGCACCTGACTTCAATATCGCCGTCTGGAAAGAATTAGTGAATATTCCTTATGGCCGTACAACTACGTATTCCGCTATAGCGGAAAAAATTGGGAATCCGACCGCTGTACGAGCCGTTGGACTGGCTAATCGCAATAACCCCATCGCTATTGTGGTGCCCTGCCATCGCGTCATTGCAAAAAATGGCGATTTGCAGGGCTATTTCTATGGGCTCGATATGAAACGCCGATTACTCGAACTCGAAAATCCCATGAGCTTCGCACGCCAAGGCAGCTTATTCTAGGATACTAATAATGCTTGCATGGCTTCCGCCAATTCTCGCTGAATCTTTATGGTTTTGTCTTTGGCATACCAACGCTGCATCTCGGTTTTTACGGCGGCCATAAACTCCTTCGCCGCTTCCTCGTGCATGTCTTTTATTTTTTCCTTAGCATCCATCAACATTTGTTGCAATTCGGCAGGTCTGGGGCCCCAACTACCAAGTACTTCTAATGTTTTGGTATCTAAGACAATGAGCTTCGGAATCGAACGGGCACCATTGGTCAAAAATGCATCCATTAGTTCTGGATGTTCATCACGCATGACTATTTTCAGATCAATCAATGCACTGGCGTCTGCCATTTTGGCCATGACCGGAATGATCTGGGCACCATCGCCACACCAAGCTTCTGTCAAAACCAACCAAGTTTGTGGTGCTTGCAACTCTTCCAAAAATGCTTGTGCTTCCTCCGTCAGCTTCGTAGTTTTGTCCAAGCGCTTCATGCGCACCCCATTCATTTTGGTGTAGTGGAGCATGGCTTCACTCTGGTTATCGCCCGTCGTCTTGTTTTGAGCGATCAGCTCGTCTGTCATTTGCCGAAAGGCAGTATAATCAATGGCTTGTTCAAGTATAGCCGAATCAATCTTTTTCATGTCTATTGCTTATTTTTCGGTGGAGGACAAAGGTAGTGGCCCTCCTGCCGGTAAACGATGATCATCATCACACTTGAAGAATGTTATTTCTCACTAAATGGTTGTGGGTAGTGCCCCAATGCGCGTAGTAGCTGTCGCAGACTTGACTGATTCTCGTCTAGATAAAAGGCATTCTTGATGTCTTTCTTTTCCCTTTCGGTAATGTGAAACGAAACGGAAGCTTTTTCCTGGTTTTCTTGACTAGGCGCATAAATAAATCGAATGACTTCAAAATTGTCCTCGCCTAACAAGTCGTATACAAAGCCCAGGCTGTTGTCGTGCTCAAATTCTTGCCGCGCCAATACTTTTCCGGCTATTCCAAGCGGATTAAACAGCGACTCTACTATGCCGGTTTGCTTACTCGAACTGATTTGCTCTATTCGCTCCGAACTGCTGATTTGTACAACAACTACTCCACTGGTGTTTTCCTTGATCCAGTCTTTATACACTTGTACGAATCTGGTCGCAGCCAAAATGCCATAATTGTCGATAAATCCAGCATCCATAACCTCGATCTCAGGCTGACTTGGCAAATGGACATTGGGCAAAATGTACGGGTAAGTTGCATTCATGCGAAGAGCCGTAATAAACCGAAGGTTTTGTGAGCCATAATCTTCAAATAGCCAGTTGAAATCAACCGCATCAATTTCTACGCTGCTCTGCTGTTGGGTGCCAATGGGCGGAACCATCATAAAACTGACGCCTTGGGGCGAAATGATCAGGCGACGTGCATCATTGACAATAGAAGGCGTGAGGTACAACATTGGAATAGTGGCATCGCGTTCAAAATCTTCGTAATCACAGATGCGCTTGTCGAGCATGTAGTCCGTATTCTCATTGAGCTGTTGCTCAAATATATAACCGCGATCTTTGTGGTAATAATGGCCGTCTTGCTCAAATTTTGACCAAGGCACAAACAAGTCGTTAGAGACCATGGTAAAGGCAACCGAGTTGAGAATGTCTTTGGCAATATTATCAATGTAGCCATCGGCATACAGGTCAAATTCAGGGCTTACTTGTTTCTGCAAATACAATTCGCGCATATAACTCATGCCAATCATGCCGCCGGAGGCGCCAGTCACCAGCACGGTATGGTCGAGCAGTTCTCCTTGAAGCAATGAATCTGCTTGCTGTACCACCTGCATTGCCCAGACGGCTGATTTGAGGCCACCCCCACTTACGGAGAGAATGACCATTTTGGGTTTGTTTTCTTTATTTTTTTCTTTCCAGTTTGACAGTATGTTTTGGGTGTTATTGATGTCTTTTTCTACCTGATTGGACAAGACGACATTTTCTAGCTTAGGGTACGAGTATTCGGTTGGCTTTCGCCAATAATCCATACCATACGCTTTATTGGTATGATGAAACAATTCAAAACTGGTAAAGAAATTGACGCCTACTAAAATCAAAATCATCACCGTGATCCGCCAACGATCAAACCAGTAAGTGACTGCACCAATAACGGCGGTGAAGACATTGGCTAATATAAAAACACTGGCCCCTGCCGGAATTCGGAAGATGGGTAAATCAATCAGATATCCCAAAATCAGCAGGGAAGTCATACTCAAAAGTTGTGTAATGAGTGCATTGAGGTGATTTTGTTGGAAAATGCTGCGGAGCAGCTTGGAGTCGTAATGCGCAACTGAGCGAACCAGCCTTGGCTGGCAATATTCGTTGAGGTAGGTATTTACGCGCCAGCGTTGATCATCTTTTTTGATGTAGTCGAGGTCTACTTTTCGGTGTCCCGGAGCAATTGTTCCGATTTGATTAGGCGCTTTGTTTTTGTGAGGACGGTAATACGAAATATCCCGATTAGTAAAATGAAAATAGATGATGTAAAAGAGGATAATCACAAGCGTACCCATCAATAAGCCAAAGCAATTGAACCAAATTTGTTCATTGGAAAGTTGCTCATAAACGACCTGGAAATGAATGATAAAGCCCAGGTAACCCAAAAAGAAAATCAGCGGAATAATACTGTTATTGATGCTGAATTTGGTAAATGGTTTGGCTAGTGAAGCCAAAAACGGAAAGTATTGAGCACTAAGGAGATAAATCGTCAGATTCCAGCTCATAAAAAAGCCACCAAAACCGAGACCAACAAAGAAAAAGCTCCAAAAATTAACCTGTTCAAGGTATTCTGGCGACAAAAAAAGATACCGAATACCCAACTTGGAAGCTAGTTGCCCGGTAATGAGCAGCGACAGCATTAGCCACACAAAAATGAGCAAATGATAGCTGCGTACATGCAAAACCAGTAGCTGTACCGCAAAGGAATAATATATTGAATTCAACCATTTCTTCATGT
>JALEHC010000660.1 GCA_022763215.1 Saprospiraceae bacterium | reverse complement strand
GGAACCTTTTTAATGCTAAAAGTAATGGGTCTGGCCAATGATGTTTATGCCCAGATTGGTATGATCATGTTGGTGGGTTTGTTGGGTAAAAATGCGGTATTGATAGTCGAATTTGCAGTACAAAAACACAACGAAGGAGCCAGCATTCTGGATGCCGCTATCGAAGGTGCAAAAGTACGATTCCGACCAATCTTGATGACTTCATTTGCCTTTATTGCAGGTTTGATTCCATTGGTCATTGCCAGCGGAGCTGGCGCCATTGGTAATCGAACGATAGGTTCTGCATCGCTTGGTGGTATGCTAATCGGAACAGTGTTTGGGGTGCTCATTATACCTGGCTTATACTTCTTTTTGGCCAAACTGGTAGAAGGTAAATCTTTGTTGCAAGGCGAAACCCACACTCCTGTCTCAGAGGCATACGCCAGTGAACCGACCAAAGCTTCCTTGTTGAAGAAAATTCTAAAATTGAATGTTTTGCTAAAAATGCAGAACCGTAAAAATGATAAGCATGAATAAATCGATAAATAGACATAATTATCTGCTCTTTCTTGTTTTGGTTGTCTTTCTGGGGAGTTGCAATATTCCGGAAGTGGCCTTAAAACAGAAAAGTGAAAAGGTCCCGGTAAGTTTTACAGGGCAGCAATTGCCCGATAGTATCAGTGTAGCTGAAATAAACTGGCGAACTTACTTTGATGATCCTAAGCTAGTTGAGCTGATTGATACCGCACTCCAAAATAATCAGGAGTTGAATATCGTGTTGCAAGAACTAATTGTCAATCAAAATGAAGTACTCGAAAAATCAGGAGAATACCTTCCTTTTGTCAATGTGGGGGGCGGTCTTGGCGCCGAAAAACCTGGACGGTTTACCCGCGATGGCGCAGTAGAACACAACTTGGAAATAGAAGAGGGAACTGAATTTCCTGAACCATTGGGTGATTTTCAGTTTGGAGCGGTGGCTAGCTGGGAGGTTGATATTTGGCGAAAGCTGAGAAATGCAAAGGATGCTGCGCAGTTGCGATTCTTGGCAGCTAATGAAGGCAGAAACTTTTTGGTTTCTAATCTGATTGCAGAAATAGCTCAGTCTTACTATGAACTTATGGCACTCGACCAACTGCTGGAAATCATCAATAATAACGCAGCTATTCAGGAAGAAGCCCTACGTAAAGTGATTATTCAAAAGCAAAATGCTAAAGCGAACCAACTGGTTGTCAATCGTTTTGAAGCCCAACTACTTAATACACAAAATTTGCAATACCATATTCGACAACAAATTGTAGAAACTGAAAACCGCATCAATTTGTTGGTCGGTCGTTATCCGGTGCGTGTAGAGCGAAATACGGAGAGGTTTATGAATTTGCAGATAGATAGCATTCAGGCGGGCGTTCCGGCGCGCTTATTGCAAAACAGACCCGATATCCGGCAAGTAGAATACCAACTTCAGGCAGCAGCATTAGATGTACAAGTAGCACGGGCAGATTTCTATCCTAGTTTGGACATTTCTGCAGGTGTTGGTTTTCAGGCATTTAACCCTGCCTTTTTGTTAAATCCAGAGTCGCTTCTCTTTAATTTGGCTGGAGATATCACGGCTCCTTTAATCAATAAAAAGGCAATTCGAGCCAGGTATCAAATGGCATCGGCAATGCAAGTTCAAACGGTTTTTCAATATGAGCAAACCGTTTTAAATGCTTATACGGATGTATTGAATCAGCTCAACAAATTGGAAAATTATTCTAATAGTTTCGCCACCAAACAAAAAGAGGTGGATATTCTAACTAAATCCGTTCGAATTGCTAACAATTTATTCCGGTATGCCAAAGCGGATTATGTCGAAGTACTCTTGACTCAGGAAGAGGTACTAGATGCTAAAATGGAATTGGTAGAAACAAAACTCCAACAACTTCAGGCCAAGGTTGAAATCTACCGGGCCTTAGGTGGTGGTTGGAAATAAAGCTTGCAAAACTACTTCCTTATTTTTACACAGATTATTGATTTACAAGAGTATATACTTGTCATTCTACATAAAAGAATAGCATGGTATGTACTCTTTTTTATTTTTGGTATAGAGGGCTTTCCATTGAATCAACTTTTGCCTTGTTGGTTAAATAAGTACTATTTTTGACAAAAATAAAATAAACAGAAATTTTTGACTGAGTAAAATATTTATTCATTACACTCCATCCAACATCATTTTCCTAATTCTTATTCACAAGGATGTTTTAAAAAAGTGCTTTGCTCCCAAAAAATATTTGGTAAATTATGGTAGAGTTTCATCTTATTGTTACATTTACACTAAGTAAAATTTCAAACAATCCTCAGCATGCAGACTTCATTCAAGGTGGCCGTTTTAGGCCCTATTCCTTACGATCATATTACCACTCCTAGTGGTCGAATCATTGAAAAATATGGCTGCGTTACCCATCCGGCCATTGCGCTGGCTCGTTTGCTGGAAGGCAAAGGTGAAGTGTACCCTGTTACGCACATTCGTCAGCAAGATGTGGCACCCGTTCAGGAGGTCTTTGCCCCCTACCCTAATATCAAATTGGATGCCGTTCATTCCGCACTTGATCAGGGAGACGTGATCGAACTGAAGTTTGTTGATCAAAACAATCGCCTCGAAAAACAAACGGCTTTTATGCCACCTATCCGCCCTCAAGATCTCGAGGCCGTACTTGATGCAGATGTATTTGTTTGTGTTCCGATTTCTGATTACGAAGTACCACTCGAAACGCTCCGCTATATTAAGGAGAACGGAAAAGCGGACGCCTTGACTATTTTTGATGCACATGGCCCGACTACTACGGTTTCCACCACTGGCGACCGTCTGCGCCGCTTCTGGATTGAACGCGATCTTTGGTTGCCCTACATTGATATTCTAAAAATGAATATTGAGGAAGCTGGTTGCTGCTGGTTTAAAAAACAGTATGAACCCAACGAACTCAAAAACGAATATGTCGAACTCAGCGAACAAGAAATGGATGATTTCGGTCAGCACGTAGTTGGTCAAGGTGTCAAAGCCATGTACATCACGCTTGACTCTCGTGGAGCTATGCTGTATGCTAAAGGTGAAAAGGGTTTTGAGAAAACTTTCATCAAGTCCGTTAAAGTCGACGAAGTCATCGACACTACCGGCTGCGGCGACTCCTTTGCCGGAGGGCTTGGTTTTGGACTGCTAGGCAATCCATTGGCTTATCGCCGGGCAGCACAGTACGCAAATGCCCTTGGTGCTTTGCGCACACAAGGAACTACTTTTGAGGTCTTCAAATCTTTACTCGAAACGAATGAACTCATTCAATTACACTATGTTGATGAAGCAGAAATAATTGAATGATGAAGCATGCTTATTGACCACATTTTCATCTTTTCTAAAAGTAAAGGGGAAGAAGCTGATGAGTTACGAGATTTTGGATTAACAGAAAGCCCGGGGCGAAGACATCCGGGCCAAGGCACTCAAAATCGTAAATTTCATTTTCAGGACTTTTTTCTGGAAATACTGTGGGGCGTCGATCAACACGAATTGCTTTCAGACTCTACTTTTCAAAGTAAGCTTTGGCAACGTGATCAATATCAACAAACTGGCTTTTCTCCTTTCGGTCTGTGCTTGCGTGCTGCGCCACCAATCAATCCACTTTTCAAAACTGCGATTGCTTATCAACCAGCTTATTTTTCGGAAGGCAAAATCATTGCTGTATTACCAAATGAGGAACACCCCAGTTTGCCGTGGACTTTCCAACTTCCGACTTTCGCCAAAGATAGTAAACAGACGCTTCCACCAACCCACTCCGCTGGTCTACACCGTTTAACAAAAACTACTTTTGAGGTGACAGCTAAAGCTATTAATTCGGCTTTCGCCAAATCCTTTGCAGCTCACCAAGAATTACAGTTTATTTCGGGGCATTCTCCCCTACTTCGACTTCAATTTGACCATGGCGTTCAAAACAAACAACATCGCTTTAATTCCTTACCTTTGGTGCTTGAATATTAGTACATCATGCTTTCAGATTTTCAAGATTTCAACCAAAAACATCAGTTGTTTGATGCAGATCAAACCGTGCTTTTAGCCCTTAGCGGCGGCCTGGATTCCACCGCAATGTGCCGTTTGTTTCACTTAGCTGGACAGCCATTTGCGATTGCCCACTGCAATTTTCAGTTGCGGGGCATCGAATCTGACAAGGATGAAACGCTCTGCAAAACGCTGGCAGAATATTATCAAGTCCCGTTCTATTCCATTCGCTTTGAAACCATTCAATTAGCACAAGAGGAAAAAGAATCTATTCAATTGATTGCCAGAAAATTACGCTATGATTGGTTAGAAAAAATTAGAACTCAAAACCAGTATGCTTCAATTGCCACAGCCCATCATCTCGATGACAGCATCGAGACATTTATCTACAATTTTGCCAAAGGAACTGGAATTCGCGGGCTGACGGGCATCCCGATCAAAAACGGAAAAATTATTCGTCCCCTCTTATTTGCAAGTCGACAACAACTGGAAATATTTGCCGAAAGGCAAAACCTAAACTGGCGAGAAGATGCCTCTAATGCAGAAGATAAATACCATCGCAATAAAATCAGGCATCATATTGTACCTATATTGGAACACATCAATCCGGCACTCCAACACAGCAGTGCCCGTACCTTTGACCACTTGCGTGAAACGCAACAATTGTCAGACTGGGCCTCGAATAACCTCAGAGAACAAATGGTGGAAACGACTTCCGCTGGCCTTCAAATTCAAATTGACAAGCTACGCTCCTATCCCTTTTTTCCCACTTTACTGTTTGAGTGGCTCAAAACATTTGGCTTCCACGGCGATCAGGTGCAACAACTGGCAGATTTGATCCGGGCTTACCCGAAGCACCACATTGGTGCAGGTTTCCAAAGCTCAAGTCATGAAATACTGCTCGACCGCAGTCATATTTTGGTGCAAACCAAAACGGAAAGTCTTCAAACTGTCTACCAGTTGCCGAATTTACCACCTGGAAATACCCATGAAGCTATTGAAATTGAGCTTACAAATGGTATCTTTGTGGCCAAGCAAGGGATGGAAGTCCCATCCTCCTTTCCACAGACTGCATATTTGGCTTATCTACAATTTCACGAAAGTGATTTCCCTTTACAACTCCGCCATTGGAAGGCCGGTGATGTATTTCAACCGTTGGGGATGAAGGGAAAACATCAAAAAGTACAAGATTTTTTTACCAATCAAAAGGTAACTCGATTCGAAAAAGATCGTATCTGGTTATTAGAAACTGCAAACAAAGAAATTGCTTGGATCGTTGGCTATCGAATTGACCATCGGTTCAGGCTTACGCCAAATACTAAATTTTGCTATCAACTTCAATTTAAACCCAATACGACATGAAGAAACTGTACACGCTCTTTTTTTCACTAATTGCTTTTAGCTGCCTGGCACAAGATATCGAAGTGCCTCAAACGCAGCGTTCCCTCATCACCAAACGCACAGCTACCTGGTGTACGATCTGCGGTGGCAATGC
>JALEHC010000118.1 GCA_022763215.1 Saprospiraceae bacterium | reverse complement strand
CTTAATTCAGTCTTTTCAGACTGCCGTTTTCGACTAAATATCGATAGTAGTTGGACTCGAATTTTTTGATTATTTGTTCAACTCTCTGTTCATGGGTGTCAGTTATAAAGACCTGACCAAACTCTTCCTGTATCAGTAGTTGTAGCAGATGGGTAACGCGCCGTACATCTAATTTATCAAAAATATCATCCAATAAAAGAATTGGCGCTTTCTTTTTTTCCACCTTTAACATCTCATATTGCGCAAGTTTGAGTGCTAAAACAAAAGACTTTAGCTGTCCTTGTGATGCATAACGCTTTAGCGTATAGTTGTTTATAGTGAATTGTAGGTCATCTTTATGAATGCCACTATTAGTGCGTTGCAATATGCGATCTTTTTCTTGGTTTTCTTTGAGTAAAACTTCAAATGATTGACTGGAAAGTGCTGATTTATAGTGACAACTGACTTTTTCCTGTTCGTTTGAGATAACCGCATAATGGCGTTCAAGTATAGGGGTGAAGCTTTCGCAAAATGCGAGGCGCTTCTCATAAATTTGTTGTGCAGGCTGCTGCATTTGTGCATCATAAACACTCAACAAAGCTGGGTCAAAGCGGTGCTGCTCGGCCATTTGTTTGAGCAATGCATTGCGCTGTTTGAGAAGTTTATTGTATTGAATGAGGTCTTTGAGGTAAGCCTGATCGAGTTGAGAGATCGTATTATCTAGGAATTTACGTCTTACTTCACTGCCTTCGTGCACCATTTGGGTATCGTCGGGGGCAATAATGACTACCGGGAGCAAACCAATGTGCTCCGACAGTTTTTGATAAGCGACATCATTGCGTTCGACTTCTTTTCGCTTTCGCGGAACCACTTTTACTACAATTTTTTCCTTTTTCTCCTCTTTTTCAAAAAGCCCCTCTAGCCTTAGAAAATCGGTTCCACTTTGCACATTATGGATGTCACTGCTATTAAAATAGCTTTTTCCCATGCAGAGATAATAAATGGCGTCGAGCAAATTCGTCTTACCCATTCCATTGAGACCGACAAAACAATTGAGTTTTGGATTGCACTCGACTAGCTGATAATCGTAGTTTTTAAACTGGGTTAATATGAATCGTTGAAGCTGTGGCAAAAATTACAAAGCTTTTAATTGTCTGTGAATATCAAGTACTTGACTGATCAGGCTGTGTTTCCCATCATTGTGAATGACAAAGTCTGCCCGTTCTACTTTTTCTGCTTCGGACATTTGTTTGTCCATGCGAGCACGTACTGCCTCGTCCGTTGTTTGATCGCGTTTCATTACTCGTGCGATGCGTACCTCCTCCGGAGCAGTTACTGTAATGACTTTATCCATTTGGCGAAAGCTGCCCGCTTCAAACAAGAGTGCCGCTTCCCGTAAGGTGTAGGGCGCATTTTGAGCATCGTGCCACGCGTTGGCGTCTCTACCTACTGCCGGGTGTACAGCAGCATTGAGTCGAGCTAGTTGCGCTTTGTTATTGAAAACGATATCTGCTATGTGTTTGCGATTCAGGCTGCCGTCTTTCTGGTAGGCCTCTTGGCCAAATAACTCTACAATTTGCCGTTTGAGAATAGGGTCTTCTGTCATAAGTCGCTTAGCGCGATCATCTGCATAGTAAACGGGGATGCCGAGTGTCTCAAAAATTTGGCAAACCGTCGTTTTGCCGCTGCCGATTCCTCCTGTTATTCCGATTTTTAACATTTGTTGCTTGATAAGTCGATTGCAAAATTGTAGAATCCTTTTCAAAATCCAGTCATTATTTTATAATTTGTGTAAAAGGATTTCATTCTACTACCAAAACTACGGCTATTGAAAACACATATACTCCAGGTTTCGTTGATCTTTCTTTTGTTTTCCCTCCTTCTGCCTTTCGGCCAGACTAGTAAGCTTAATGCCCAGGACTTACACTTTAGTCAGTTTTACAATGCACCACTGACTATGAATCCAGCTCTAACCGGTGCTTTTGAAGGTGATATGCGATTTATTGGTAATTATCGCAACCAATGGTTTTCTGTACCGGTACCATATACCACATTTGCGGGAAGCTATGATCAGAAGTTTTATTTACCATTTTTGGATGACGCTTTTATAGCTGGAGGCTTGGTCTTTAATTATGACAAAGCCGGAGATGCCAATTTAAGTTGGTCTCAAATGGCATTGTCAGCTGCTTATCATCAACCACTTTCGGATGAGCAGTTTTTGCAGGGAGGCTTTTCCCTTGGATTTGGCCAACGAGCCTTCGATCCTGATTTGTTGACTTTTGATGATCAGTTTGATGGGGATGTTTTTGATCCTAATTTGCTTACAAATCAGGCTTTTCAGCAAACTTCCAGTGCATATTTCGATTTGTCAGTGGGCGTCAACTGGACTTATCAGGCGGAACGTAGTCGCAACCATGCGAAACTCGGCTTTGGGTTTTCCAATTTGACACAACCTAATATCACTTTCCTCGGCGATGAAAACATACAATTACCCATGCTCATTCATTTGCATGGACTTGGAATTATAGAACTCAATG
>JALEHC010000117.1 GCA_022763215.1 Saprospiraceae bacterium | reverse complement strand
TGGTTTTCAACCACCAAATTTGGTGGCGGTGGTGGCGCGGGTTTGGTTCGAGAAGAACGCGTCGGCGATGGTAAAATGTTTGGAATGGGTTGGGAAACCCTGCTGCACGAATTTGGCCATACCATGCCGGGCCTACTCGATGAATACTCTGCCAGCGGCGAGTGGTCAAATAGTCAATGTTGGGAAACGCCTAATACAACTGGCTTTACGCGCTTGGATGATATTCCTTGGCGGAAATGGATAGAGCCAGGTACACCTCTACCTACACCTTATACCGAAGAATATCTCGACAAATATGGTGCATTCGAAGGTGCACTGACCAATTATTTTGGTTGTCATCGCCCAACTGCACGGAGCTGCTACATGGGTGCGGGCGGCTTTGGCGAAGGCTATGGCGATCAGCTTTGTGGGCCTTGCCAACAAAGAGTAATTTGCTTTTTGTACCAGTATGTCGATGTCATTGAAAACCCAATACCACAGCAACAAAACCTAAGCGTCAGCGGTAACCAAACGATTACATTCTCTGCGGAGGTGCTCAAACCGGAGCCCAACACTCAGAAATATGAGTGGTTTCTCAATGGCAAATTGATCGCCAGCGGAGTCGAAGAAGTCGAAGTCACCTTCGGTGCCTGCGCACAATACGAATTAATATTTGCCGTCACAGATACCAATCACTTGGTACGCTATGATCCTAAATTCGATGAAATTTACCCCAAACCATACCGCGAACATAAATGGACAATCGATCAAGTGGATATATCTGAGTACTCTTTGGAGGCTAGCCTTACAAGTTTGGCGGCCGATTGTACAGGTGAAGCCAATGGTGGGGTCGAAATAGCGGTCATTGGTGGCGTTCCACCTTATGAATTTATCAACCAAACCATCGACACAGACACCCCATTGTCGAATTTGCCGAAAGGCGAATATACCTACACCATCGCCGATGCCAATGGATGCAGTATCGAACAAGTAGTCAATGTAGGTCAAGAGGCCTTACTCGATGTACAACTTTGCTCAGAATACCTCGGCAACGCCTGGCGGTTATTTGGCGAAAGCCAAAACTATGACACGAACGAACTAATATTTGCCTGGTCAACTGGCGAAAATAGTGCAGAAATCATCGCTGAATCTGGAACGTATCAGGTAACCATCAGTACGCCATCTGGCTGTAGCCAAATAGCAAGCATGACGCTCAATACGGTTGCGGAAGAATTGGGCGTAAGCCATGAGGTATTTGCCAGCTCGCTTTCGCGAAATACAGGTCAGATTTTTGTTGAAGTCGAAGGTGGCCAGCCACCTTATCAAATTAGCTGGGCTGATCTGCCTTTTTCAGACCTTACAGATACCAATACGGAGCAGATTATTGCCAGCGGAACGACCTGGGGACATTCGCCAAGCATGGCATTTGACGACAGTCAGCAGACCAAGTGGTTGCATGCCATTGCAGAAGGTGCCTGGATTGGCTATCACGTTCCCGGTGGTGCGCGTGTGAACCTCTACGCCATTACAAGTGCTGATGATGTGCCGGCTCGTGACCCGCGCAACTGGGTGTTTCAGGGATCACAAGACGGCGAAAACTGGACTGACCTTCATGAGGTCACCAATCATCAATTTGATAGTCGATTTCAGGAAAAACGCTTTGCGTTTGACAACGAAACGGCCTATGCCTATTACCGTTTTTATGTCTTGAATAATCATGGAGATATAGCAACGCAATTGCAAGAACTGGCATTCCTGGGTACACGATCAGGTGCGGCTTTGCAGCCAAATGACATAGCGGAAGGCCAAATGAGCAGAAGCGAATTGGCACCAGGCTATTACCGATATACGGTGAAAGACCAGAACGGAGCAGTACGACAAGATACAGTCTGGGTGCCTTTGTCAGAAGCTTTTCAGGCCGAAGGCCTTCAGGTGGTGCAAGTTGGAGACTGCAAAGTAGCCATCGAGAATCCGAACGAAATGTATACTTATTATTGGTTGCCAGACGAAACAGGGAGCCAGATTTTGCATAAAGGGGTGGATTTTAGTCCACCAACTTCTGGCAATTATTATGTAGCAGCGAAGGCTGATAACGCCCCAATTTTGAGTAGCAATCGAAAAGGGTTTGCAGTGATGATGCCGGAAGCCCCGGAAATAATAAGCAACCAAGAAAATGTTCTGGAGATATTGGAACCACAGCTAGACGTAGTGTATAGCTGGTATGCCGAAAATAATTGCGATGCACTGTTACAGACCGGAACCACTTTCCAACCAGTGGAAACAGGCACTTATTTTGCTTCCGCAAAAATGCCAGAAAGTAGTGTAAGCCCGATTGATCCCGTCAGTATTCCAGGTATGATCATTCGGATCGATGCTGCCGATCTGGACGGTGATGGCGATCTGGACGATCCAGCACCTGAGAGTAGTTCATTGTTGGGTTGGTACTTCACAAATGGCAATTTTTGGTCTCCAGGTTCGTGGTTTGCGTATCGCGCTAATTATCAAAATGGATTAGGTATCGCTGATTTTGCGACGATATGGTTGCAAGGAATGGAGCAAGGAGAAACCGGGTTTCAAACGATTATAATGGCGTATGAAGAAAATCCAATTTCATTTCCGGGTACAGCCCCATTCTTTGGATTGTCTCATCATTTGCCGAAGCATAGCGATGACAGTCAATTGTTTGCGAATGATGCACCAGCAAGTACACTAGATGGCACTACTTTTTTGAATGGAGCGATCGTTGATCCATTGACTACGCCCAATCCGATGACGTTTTGCGTATTAGGCCAACGTTTGACAGAAGTCTCCAATCAAAATGTACAAAATACCGATACGCGCTGGGAAGGGAAAGTAGGTGAAATCTTGTTGTGGGATCATGCCCTGACAGATGAAGAAATGCAGGGTGTTTCGGCTTATTTAGCCCAAAAGTGGCTGTACACCGCCCAATTGGAAAGTGCCAAAACAGGTATTTTTTGGGAAGCGCCTGTACAGCAAGTAGAAGCAGGAAAACCATCATTGGAAGTTTTTCCGAATCCGGCACAAGACGAAGTGTATATAAAAGGGCTGCAGTCAGGTCAACAATTACAGCTTTTTAATGCAATGGGAAGGCTGGTTTTTGAGACGAATATTACTGCGGAACTGCATGTTTTGAATATTGCCAACTTACCGAGTAGCTGGTATGTGTTACAAATATTAGACGAGGAAGGAAAACCTTTACACCAACAAAAATTGATCAAAAAATAAAGGATGTACCAAAAAGATTTGTTTAAAGACAAAGTAGTGTTAGTCACAGGTGGCCGCAGCGGTATTGGCTATGGCATAGCGGAGCAGATGCTGAAGTTAGGTGCACGACTATTTATTTGTTCGCGCAAAGCAGAACCTTTAGAACAGGCTGCTGAGCAGCTTCAGCAGATTGGCCCATGCGCATGGCAAGCATGTGATATACGAGAAGCAACGCAAGTGGAGGATTTGGCGAAAGCCATAGCCAGCACTTACGGACAGTTGGATATACTCGTCAATAATGCAGGCGGTCAGTTTCCGGCTTTAGCCGAAAATATAAGTACAAATGGCTGGAATGCGGTGATTAACAACAATTTGAATGGTACTTTTTTTGTGAGTCGGCAGATGGCCAAACAATTTTTCATGCCCCAAAAGCATGGAAACATCGTCAATATTACGGCCAATGTCATGCGAGGTTTTCCAGGTATGGCGCATAGTGCTGCAGCCCGAGCTGGCGTGGAAAACCTAACCAAAACACTGGCATGTGAGTGGGCCCGCTTCAATATTCGGGTGAATGCGATTGCGCCCGGCACCATACAATCATCGGGGCTAGATACCTACCCACCACCGATCAAACAAGTGTTGGAAGGCGTCAAAGAAGAAAACCTGATGAAAAGGCTAGGGACGGTGGCAGATATTGCCAATGCCGTCTGTTTTTTGTCGAGTCCGCTTTCAGCTTATATCAGTGGCATTACCCTACAAGTGGATGGCATGGAGCATCTGCACAGCAATCGAATGGCTAATTTTGATTTGTTGCGGATGTTGGGCGGTGAGTAGGAT
>JALEHC010000659.1 GCA_022763215.1 Saprospiraceae bacterium | reverse complement strand
TTCAGTACGTTCTCGGAAAGCCTTGTTTTCTTGGGAGAATATGGTTAAAGTTGTAGAGCAGCTTTATGCTGAGATAGGCGACGGCGCAAAATGATTGGTGTGAAGAGGGCATTTTGCGGTGAACAAGTCTAAAGTATATGCCAAAAAAATCCCTGATTATGAGATTGCTTATTTTTCTGTGTTGGACGATGCTCGTTTTTTCAAACTGCCAATCGCAGACTAAGTCTGTTGAAGACCGAAAAGTCGGCGGCCCCTGCGAAGGTTGCGAAGCCATTTACGAATATGGAACCCAAGCATTAAATGCCGTTGATACGCTTCCTGATTTTGAAACTACCGATCCCAAACTAAAAGTAAGTGGGACGATATATCAGAAAGACGGTAAAACGCCTGCCAAAGATGTTATTCTGTACATTTATCACACTAATTTAGAAGGGATATACGAAGCAAAACCAGATGCTATCGGCTGGGCACAACGGCATGGCTATATCAGGGGCTGGCTAAAAACTGGGGCAGATGGACGCTATACCTTTTATACTTTTCGTCCGGGCGCATACCCGGGAGGACAAGAACCGGAGCACATTCACCTGACGGTAAAAGAACCTGGAAAAAGTGAATACTATATCGAATCTATTCATTTTGAAGACGATCCCTTGCTGACTGTAGCCAAAAGGCAGAATATGAACCAACGAGGTGGCTCTGGTATTACCCAAGCTAGTATGAAAAATGGTATTTTGCAGCTCCAAAGAGACATCGTCCTCGGAATGAATATTCCGGGCTATGAACCATAAAATAGATAAAAATCGATGAAGGAAATCATAAAAAAAGTCATTGCGGAAAGCATTTCCACTAAACAACGATTACTGGAAGATGAGATTTTGGTACAGAAAATTCACGATATCGTGGATTTGTCTGTTCAACGCTTTCGCGAAAAGGGTAAGCTGTTATTTTGTGGCAATGGCGGTAGTGCGGCAGATGCACAGCACATCGCCGCAGAATTGAGCGGGCGCTTTTACTTCGATCGGCCACCACTTTTTGCGGAAGCCCTGCATGTCAATACTTCCTACCTTACCGCTGTAGGTAATGACTATGGTTATGACGAAATTTTTGCGCGTATGACCCGCGCTATGGGCCAACCCGGCGATTTGTTATTTGCCATGAGCACTTCTGGCAATTCACCCAATGTGGTCAAAGCGGCACAGGCCGCCAAAGAATTGGGGATGACGGTGATCGGCATGACCAGCCGAAATGGTGGCCAACTTCGAGAGCTTTCGGATATTTTACTCAATATGCCTTCTGATGATACGCCACGTGTACAAGAATGCCACCTTTTGATTGGCCATATTATCTGCCAATTAATTGAAGATACTTTGTTTGAGAAACCAGCTTAATGGACAAAATAAATACAAACTGGACCTTATTCCTGGATCGCGATGGGGTGATCAATGAGCGCATTCCTGGTGCTTACATTGACGACTGGAATGACTTTGTGTTTCGTCAGCGAGTACCGCAGAGCATTGCACAATTTAATCAGTTATTTGGAAGAGTAGTGGTTGTAACCAACCAACAGGGAATAGGGAAGGGGTTGATGTCTGAAGCACAACTTGCTGAGGTGCACCAGCGTATGGAGTCTGCCTTGAGTGCAGTTGGGGGGCGCGTGGACGGAATTTATTTCTGCCCAGATTTGAAAACAAAAGTGAACAACTGTCGAAAACCTGCACCGCAAATGGCCTATTTGGCGAAAGCCGACTACCCGGAAATTGACTTTCAGCAGTCTGTCATGGTTGGTGATTCTTTGTCAGATATAGTGTTTGGAAATCAATTGGGTATGAAAGCGGTCTTGGTGCGCAGCAATGAAGAAGAAATAACTGCATTGGCCGCACGGCCGGACATAAAAATTGACTGGCAAGTAGATCATTTATGGGAGTTGGTGGCGATTATCCGCGCTCAGGCATCCTGAGTGGGTTTGGGCACTTTGCGTTTGCGGATAGACTGGAATAAATCGAAGTTGAGGTATCCTTTTTTGGAAGCATATTCTGCGGCCTGATAATAATCTTTCACAAAATAAGCGTCAATACCGGAGGCATTTTTGATTAGCTGAGCAATGCGCTTGGCACGGCGTGGACTTTCCACGTCGCGAATATAAATGGACTTCACCCTTCCGGGAAATTCTTCGGCCAGCGACAGATAAATATCCGTGTCTTTTTCCCCACTATCACCAATGAGTATGAAAGGTAGATCAGGAAAGGTATTCATGATTTTTTTGATGCTCTCTTTTTTGTGACCCTGATAACCTTTGGGAAAACGTTTGTTGGGAATACCAAAATCACGCAATAGAACCGGGCCTTTCGGCAAATTATTGAGATCGAGGAAATCAGTCAAAAAATCGTATAGGTTCCAAGGCCCATTAGATACGTAGAAAATGGGGTTTTGAGCATTCGCTTCTTTGCCTTGTCTCAGGGCGTTGTAAAAAGCACCTACTTCCTTGAATGCATTTCGTTTGAAGGCATTTTTAAGAAAAGTCAGATAAAGCATCCGGATTTTGAGGGTGGAGGTCACATCCGTTTGAAGAATCGTATCGTCGATATCACTAATAATTCCGTATTTGCAATTTTGAGGCACAAGAATTTGAGCAGAAGATTCGACACGAGTTTGGCGGAAAGGTGTAGCTGTGACAACCAATTCGACAGGTAGCCAGGGGTTAGAAAGGGACGGAAGAGGGTCCGGCATTTCGATATTGAGATCGAAGTACCCTTCCTTATCGGTGACCAGTTCATAACTATGTCCATTGACTTTTGCTTCGACCCGGGCGCCTTGAATTTCGGAGCTGAGGAATCGTCGAAGATTATTTCGAAAATTTTTCCAGTCGGAGTCCCACTCGGTCGTTTGAATCAATTTTTCTTTAACGACGCGGCCTTTGAGAAATACTTTTCGACCATTGCCATAGCCTCGGTAACTGAGGATGTCAATGGGTGCTTTGCGGCCCAGGCGGAGGTATTTCCGAAGAACATATTTAAGATAATCGTAAAACTGGTCAATCGGACGCAAAATGCTAATCAGCGCACGTTTCCAGGGATGCATCTTTTTTGTGGTGAAAATAGGAAAAAAAGACCGTCTGCCATGATTTGGCGTAAGCTTTATTGGGGGCAATTTTTGCAAAAAGGCCATTCACAAATACATGCGAATGGCCTGAAATCGACAGTCGGTTAATAGCAGGAATAGTCTTATTGACGAGAGTGCAATGCAATTTTGTTGCCTTCTGAATCGAGGAAGGTAGCCATGTAGCCGATTTCTTCTGAAATCTGCACCTTGGGTTGTACTATTTTTCCGCCTGCACCTTCAACACGATTTAGAACATGGTTGAGGTCGTCGCCGCCGTTGAGATAAATCCGAGAGCCTTTTTCGCTGGGCTCAAAACCCTCGCCTTTTACAATGGCTCCACCTACGCCGCCGTCATTGGCTGGCAAAAATGCCATGTGGTATTCCATGATGGTTTCGACAGGGAGTTCAGCGTCCATAATTTTGCTGTAAAAAGACTTAGCTCTTTCAAAGTTTGCGGCTGGAATTTCGAACCAGTTAATCGCATTTGCCATAATTCAAATGATTTATAAGGTGAATAATTTTTTTGCGCTATCGTTCTTCAACAAATACATTTCAAAAGTAAAGGGATTCAAATTGTATTTCTATTCAAAAAATATGTTTGAATATGGTTTTTTAAAGGCGTATTATATGTTTTGTTGGTTATTTATCAGTATTTTAAGGCATCATAAATGTTGTAAAAACGTAGGTTTCTATGCCCAAAAAACAACACCTTTATCCCTTAATAAAGTCCCTAAACAAATCAGAAAAGCGGTATTTTAAACTATTTTGTTTGAATCAAAGTGAGCGTGCGCATTACCTGGATGTGTTTGAGGCGATTGATCGACAGCAAGAATGGAATGAAAGCTTATTGAAATGGAAATTCAGAGCGCATAAGTTTGTCCGGCAGTTTCATGTCATCAAGCATTATTTGTTTCATCTGCTTTTAAAAAGCCTACGCAACTATTACACAGATCAGTCCAAATATGCGCAGGCCCTTGATGGTCTTAGAAATGTCGAAATTCTATACCAAAAAGCATTACTAGATGCGTGCCAACACGAAATCAATCGCGTTCGAAAAATTACGGAAACTTATGAACTGGATACGCTGACGCTGGAACTGCTCAATTGGGAACGCCGAATTTTGCTTCAGCAAGGTAAAAATCCGACAACGGCAATGAATGCTCTGATGACTAGCGAGCAGCAAATAATTCAAAAATTGCAGCGAACACATGACCTCTGGGAATTAACGTTTAACATCTTCCAATTCAGAGGCAATCAAGATGATGGATTTGAACAAAAGCCTTGTCTGATATTTCCCGAAAGGGAAAGCCTGAAAAATGATGTGCAACGAGCCCACCTTCAATATACCCATCAAACAATGAATGGTCAGGCCCAAAAAGGGTTGCAGATTCTGGAAAAACTGATCGAAGAACTGGAAGCCCACCCGCACCGCATTCGGGAAACTCCCGGAAATTATGCCACCGCACTCAATAACCTGATCAGTGCCTATCTGTTTGCCGGAAGGCATAAAGAAGTCTGGCCCCTGCTCGACAAGGCCAAGGCTATTCCTACCCGCTATAAATTGAAAACCAAGAGCCCATTCTCTATTCGATTACAGCTTCGGACCTACAATATCGAGCTGGAGTTGCTGCGAGATGGCCGACAATGGACTGCCGGAAAAAAATTAGTCGAAGAAGTAAGTCGGTTTTTGGAACGACACCGCGAAAATATTGCAGATTCCTATCAATTGTTGTTGCCTTATCAGTTTGCTTATATCTTATTCAAAAACAAGGATTATGGCGAAGCACTTCGTTGGTGTAATGAACTCATCAATCGACCTGTAATACCAGAACGAGCTGATATACAAGTATATGCCCGTTTTTTAAATCTGATGATTCATTTTGAAATGGACAATGTTTTCATATTGAAATATGCGGTGGAGAGCAGCCGTCGGTTTTTCCGAAAGGAGAGCGTAAAGAAACAAGCTCCGGCTTTTGCGGCTGTGTTGTTTCGCTTTTTTTCGCGCATTTCGAATACGCCTCGTGCCGAATACCCGGAAAAGTTTGAGCAATTAAAACTGGAACTTTTCGCCCCCACT
>JALEHC010000658.1 GCA_022763215.1 Saprospiraceae bacterium | reverse complement strand
TTTCTTTTTATGCAGTAGTTCATAAATTTAGGAACAACCTAATTGCTCCATTGCTTCTTTGATACTTTTGATTTTTGCTTCGGCATCTGCTTGTTTTTTGCGTTCCATAGCCACTACCTGCTCAGGGGCATTTGATACAAAACGCTCATTGCCAAGCTTTTTCATCACAGACTTCAGGAACCCTTCTTGGTATTCCAAATCCTTTGTCAAGCGGGCACATTCTTCCTCTGCATTGATCGTTTCTTTCAATTCGATGAAGAACTTTTCGGTCCCGGCCAAAATAGCTACGCTATTAGGTACTTCTTCTGAAGTAAATTCCAGGCTTTCCAGATTTGCCATCTTGATAATCATAGATTTCAAGCCATCCAGTTTGAATAATTCCTGAGCAACCGGTGTATCCTGAATAAATACCTTCAGCAATTCCTTCATTTTGATACCCTTCGTATTTCGAGTATCTCTAACACCGGCAACTGCTGTTTTAGCCTGATCTACTTTCTTAATCAATGCCTTATCATAATCATTTGAAGCTGGATATGTACTAATAACACAATCCTCGCCTTCTTTACGATCTTTAAGCTGATGCCAAATTTCTTCGGTTACAAATGGCATAAATGGATGCAGCGCAGACATCAAATCACTGAAAATCTCCAAGGTGCGATCTACCGTTGCCTGATCAATAGGTTTTTCGTATTCTGGTTTGATCATTTCAAGGTACCAGGAACAGAAATCATCCCAAATCAGCTTGTACAGATTCATCAAGGCATCCGAAAGGCGGTATTCTACAAAATTCGCCTCTACCCTTTCAATCGTTTCTTTTACTTTGTTTTCTATCCAACTGATGGCCAGTTTATTAACTGCTGACATTTCGAGTTTTGGATCAATCTCCCAACCTCTTACCAAGCGAAGGGCATTCCACATTTTATTACAGAAATTACGCCCTTGTTCACAAAGTTTACTTTCGTTAAGAACCTCTTTGGTTTCATTATCAAAAGGAGCATCGAAAACAATATCGTTACCGGCTGCTGCACTCGACAACATACCAAAACGAACACCATCTGCACCGTAATTTTCAATCAGTTTTAGTGCATCTGGAGAATTACCGAGTGATTTACTCATTTTACGGCGCTGGTTATCTCTTACCATACCCGTAAAATATACATCCCGGAAAGGCATTCGGCCATGTTCCATAACATGCTCCATCCCCAATAATTCGCCTGACCACTCATAGCCTGACATAATCATACGAGCTACCCAAAAGAACATAATATCCCAGCCGGTTACCAATGTATTCGTTGGGTAGTAATAGCGAAGTTCCTCCTGATTTTCAAAGCCATCAAAAACAGACATTGGCCATAGCCATGAGCTAAACCAGGTATCCAATACATCTTCGTCCTGATTCAAGTCTTCGATTGTCAAAGCATCATTACCAGTGGCTTTTTTGGCTTTCGCCAAAGCTTCCTCAGCCGTTTCTGCCACAAATACGTGCTCATCGAGATACCAAGCAGGAATGCGTTGTCCCCACCAAAGCTGTCGCGAAATACACCAATCACGAACGTTTTCTTCTTTCAGCCAACTTTTATACATATTGAACATATGCTCTGGGTGAAACTTCACCTCTCCGCTTTCTACAGCGTGCAAAGCCATGCGAGCCAGTTCATTCATCTTTACAAACCACTGCTTGGTCAGTCTTGGTTCTACAACTGCTTTAGTCCGCTCAGACCGACCGATACTCGTTCGGTAACTTTCCAGCTCAACCAAATGTCCCGCTTCTTTGAGCAGAACTTTAATTTTGATACGCGCTTCAAATCGGTCCTCTCCTACCAGTATTTGCGCATTTTCATTAAGCTTTCCATCTGGCGTTAGGATATCAATAACTTCCAGATTATGGCGTTGACCAATATCGTAGTCATTTTGGTCATGAGCAGGTGTTACCTTCAATGCACCAGTACCAAAACCAAGCTCAACATAATTATCAGCGATAATCGGAATAGCTCGATTGATCAAAGGAATCAAAGCCTTTTTACCAACTAGGTGTGCATAACGCTCATCGTCTTCTCGAACGGCAATAGCCGTATCAGCCATAATCGTTTCAGGGCGTTGCGTTGCAATAACAATGCTTTCACCTTCTTCACCTTCGATATCGTAGCGAATGTGGTAAAGATTTGAATTCTCGTCAGCGTAAATTACCTCTTCGTTGGATAATACCGTTTGAGCTTCCGGGTCCCAGTTGGTCATTCGGAGTCCTCTGTAGATATGTCCCTTACGGTAAAGGTCAACGAAAACTTTCAGTACGGCTTCTGACAATTTTGGCTCCATGGTGAAACGTGTACGTTTCCAATCGCATGAAGCACCCAGTTTTTTCAACTGGTCGAGGATGATGCCCCCATATTTATCTTTCCATTCGAAAGCATGCTCCAGGAATTTTTCACGGCCAATTTCGCCTTTCGTAATTCCTTTTTCACGAAGCATTTTTACGACCTTGGCTTCCGTTGCAATAGAAGCATGGTCGGTACCAGGCACCCAGCAAGCATTTTTGCCTTCCAGGCGAGCTTTACGAATAAGAATATCTTGGATAGTATTATTGAGCATGTGTCCCATGTGCAAGACACCGGTGACGTTAGGTGGCGGGATGACGATCGAATAAGGTTCTCTTTCATCAGGTTCAGAATGGAAATAATCTTTTTCCATCCAATGGTCGTACCATTTCTTTTCCGTCTCCTGCGGATTGTACCGTGTGGAAAGTGCCATAGTTACATTTTTCTGGGTTAACACATGAATTCGTATTTTCAAGGCTTAACGTCCGCTTGGCCGATTCAGTTCCTCAAAAACGCAAAGATAATTTTCCCATGCAGTAAGTTGAAATATGTGGCCGAACAAAATTGGAGATATACCATATTTACCGACAAAATGTTGTTATAAAAACTGATTATCAGACTGTTATACACTTGTTTTTAACTGACTTTTTGTTACTTTAATCTACCAACTGAGGCCAAACCACAGCAATCAGCCTTTAAATCATCCGAAATTCATGAATTATGAAACATCCGTTCCTGAGTTTACTGCTCTTTTGTCTCCTTTTTGTAGCCTGCAAAAAAGAGTCGAATTTGCCGAAGGGCAGCTCCCCTTGTACGCCTACGGAAGAACAAACCGCTATTATCGAATCACTTAATGCTCAAATTGATACTTTCAGCCGCTTGCCGATAGGCACTCAAAATCCGGACTTGAAAGAATTAGTGGACTATTTGGCGGAAGCCACCGTGGTAGGACTTGGCGAGGGTACGCACGGTACACGCGAGTTTTATCAGATGAAGCACCATCTTTTTCGACAATTGGTAATGGAACACGATTTTAAAGCGATTGTGTTCGAATTGCCATGGGGTAATGCTTTGGTAATCAATGACTATGTCGTTCATGGCATCGGCAGTGCAGGTGCCGGATTAGATCAATCGTTTTACTGGACCTACAATACCAAGGAGGTGGAAGAATTGGTGGAATGGATGCGTAATTACAATAACAATCTTCCTTTGGAGGATCGCATTCATTTTGTAGGCTGTGACCCACAGGGGCCAGATTTTGCAAAAGAGAGATCAATCATTGCCCAGTTTTTGATAGACGCAGAAATTGACAGTGCCAGTTCTATTACCAATCGATATGCAACACTTCCTTCCGGAAATTTATCCGATTATTCCAATGCCTCTTCTGAAATTCACCAGCAAAATGCAGCAAACTGTGCTTGGGTGATCGAGTATTTCGAAGCCAAGCGTGATGAACTGATTGCAAATAGCGATGCGCCGTCATTTGAGTTGGCAAGAATGGCAGCGGATGTCATACAGGCAAGAGAAAGTCTGTACCGTCAAGGTACATTTGGTACCGAACGAGATGAACTAATGGCCAGGTATACAAGGCTTTGGCAAGAATTTTTTGGAAAGAAAGTAGCCGCATGGGCTCACAATTATCATGTGATGGATGGAAGTGCCATTCAAGCATCCTGGATGGGCAACCATCTGCGCAATCACTATCAAGAACAATATCGGAATCTAGCTTTCACTTTTGGAAAAGGATCATTGAATGCATTTGTTGGTGATGCGCAGGGCCAGTTTTTGAGGCCTGTTGAAAGACAAACACTGGAAAATCCAGCATGTACGACCGTGAACTACGTACTCAATGAAGTGAATGGTTCACAACATTTTCTCATCTTTGATCGATTGGATGAACCAGCAGCTTTCTTCTTCACTCAAAAACAAGCAGTCATGCAATGTGGCGCGGGCTTTAATCCCAATTATTTATTAAACTATATTCAAGAATTGCCACTTGCCAGGGTATTTGATGTACTCATTCATTATGACGAAACGGAGGCTAGTCGCTTACGCTAAAATCACGGTATGCAAACAATAACCAGCATAATCATGGCAGGCATATTCCTGCTTATTTCTTGTAAAGGTCCAGAAAAAACTGGGCCGACAGCTGAGCAAGAACTGAAAATCGGCACAATTGTAGACACTTTGAACGATGCGACCTATCCTATATTTCAGGACAGCAAGCAAAGGCATTGGTTTGGGAGTCAAACAAATGGGGTGTATCGGTATGACGGGAAAAAACTAATTCAGTTTACCACAAACGATGGTTTGTGTTTTCGGTCTGTCATAAGCATACAGGAAGATCAGCAGGGCAACATCTATTTTGATACAGAGCGAGGAATCAGCCGATTTGACGGCCATCAGTTTACGACTTTACAGATAGATAGTTCTTCAACTGATTCATGGAAATTAAACGAGGGAGACCTTTGGTTTAGGATGGGTTGGGGACATAAAGGTCCTTTTAGGTATGATGGGCAAAAATTGTATGCACTGGAATTTCCGGAATCACCAAATGCTGCCGCATTTTATGCGCTATTTCCCAATTCTTCTTACAGTCCGTATGATATTTACTGCATGTTTACGGATCGTCGAGGACATCTTTGGTTTGGCACTTCTTCCTTAGGTGCCTGTCGGTTTGATGGAAAAAGTTTCAAGTGGTTGTACAAAAAATCATTAATGCATACTCCGGCTGGTGGAGATTTCGGCATTCGGTCTTTTGTTGAGAATGCAGAAGGTCATTTGCACATTAATTATTTGCGAACACATTACAAAATATTGCCGGAAGCCAACGACAAATGGTATGAGGAGGAAGAAGGATATATTACCAAACTTCAGACTCAAAAACCCTATTATTTATCGATGGCCAGAGATAAAAACGACGCGATCTGGATGGTGACCTATGACGACGGCGTTTGGCGCTTTGGAGATGGTGAGCTAAAGCATTATCCGATCAAAAAGGCAGGACAATCAGTTCTCCTATTTACCATTTATATAGACCAACAAGACCAGATTTGGCTGGGTACACATAATGACGGAGTTTATGTTTTTAATGGCCTTGATTTTGAGCCATTTGAGATATGATGCGGCCCTCTATTTCGATTTAAATTAATCAAATACTACTGTGCGATTCGCGTATGGAAGTACTTTGCGTTGAAGCTGTAGCCAAATGGCCTGGGAAAGCACCACTTTTTCCACATCTTTTCCTTTTCGTACCAAGTCGTGGATGTCGTCCTTGTGGGAAACACTCGCCACATCTTGAGCAATGATCGGACCTTCGTCCAAATCGGCCGTTACATAATGACTAGTAGCACCAATGATTTTTACGCCCCGCTTGTAAGCAGAATGGTAAGGCCTGGCACCTTTAAAAGCAGGAAGGAACGAGTGATGAATATTGATGATTTGATTTGGAAACTGATCGACAAAATCATCGGATAAAATTTGCATATACCTGGCTAGTACGACAAAGTCAATTTCATGCTTTCGCAAAAGTGCAATTTCAGCAGCTTCTTGTTCTGCTTTGTTTTCTTTAGTAATCGGAAAAACATGGAAAGGAATATTAAATGGATCGGCTATGTATTTCAGGTTGTCATGATTACTTATGATGAGTGGAATTTCTACATTCCATTCACCAGAATTGTAGCGTTGCAGAATATCATAAAAACAATGCGACATTTTAGAAACGAACAAAGCCATTCGAGGAGTCCGGTTTGAGAAATGAAGTTGCCACTTCATACCAAACTTTCGTCCGATGAGCGTTCCGAAAAAGTCATCAATTTTATCTTTTGGAATCGCAAAATCATCCAGCTGCCATTCTACGCGCATAAAAAACTGATCGGCTTGCCGATCGACATGTTGGTCGAGGCTCAGGACATTTCCGTTGTTATTTTGCAAAAAATCGGTAACTGCGGCCACCAGTCCTTTTTGGTCTGGGCAGTGCATAAGCAGGATGGCTGTGTTTTTGGTGTGCTTTTCCATGTGGTCTTTGTTGTAAGGCGCAAAGCTGGTCAGAATTTGGAAAATATCCAAATTTGGGTGACGAAGTGCTCATTTTGCAAGATGATTTATTTGTTAAGTTTGTAATCAGCGGTTCTAAACAAATAAAAACAAATATTAAAAGTTCAGATTATTGAGGAGGTTGTAAAATGATCTCTCTTGCAATAATCTTATAAATAAAGT
>JALEHC010000657.1 GCA_022763215.1 Saprospiraceae bacterium | reverse complement strand
CTCAACGAGCGTGCTCGCGATGGCAAATTAGACCCTGTGATTGGCAGAGACGAAGAAATTCGCCGCGTGCTGCACATTTTGGCACGTCGTACCAAAAATAACCCGATCCTGATCGGTGAACCAGGGGTTGGTAAAACGGCAATTGTGGAGGGCTTGGCACATCGAATTGTCAATGGTGATATCCCGGAGGACTTGGCCGAAAAAGAAATTTTTGCACTCGATATGGGGGCTTTGATCGCTGGGGCGAAATATCAGGGTGAATTTGAAGAACGACTGAAGTCGGTTATTAAAGAAGTCGTTTCAGCAGATGGCAAGATATTTCTATTCATTGATGAGATTCATACGCTTGTCGGTGCTGGTAAAAATCAGGGCGCGATGGATGCCGCAAATATCCTGAAACCGGCATTGGCTCGTGGTGAATTGCGTGCCATCGGTGCGACTACACTCAATGAGTATCAAAAATATATTGAAAGTGATAAAGCTTTGGAACGTCGTTTCCAAAATGTATTGGTCGACGAACCCGGAGAGGAAGATGCCGTTTCTATTCTGCGTGGATTGAAAGAACGCTATGAAGCACACCACAAAATTAATATCAAGGATGATGCGATTGTAGCTGCGGTGCAGCTATCAACTCGCTATATCAATGATCGTTATTTGCCTGACAAGGCGATTGACCTGATTGACGAAGCGGCGGCTCGTCTGCGTCTGGAAATGAATTCCATGCCAGAAGAACTAGACGAAGTGGAAAGAAAAATCCGTCAGCTCGAAATTGAGCGCGAAGCGATGAAACGCGAAAGTGATGATTCGAAAGTGGAACGCATCAATGAAGAACTGGCCAACCTGGAAGCAGAGCGCATTGCACTAAAAGCACAATGGGAATCTGAAAGGGAAGTCGTATTGGGTATTCAGCAAGCCAAAGAAGAAATTGAACAACTGAAGTTACAAGCAAACCGACTCGAAAGAGAAGGAGACTTCAGCCAGGTCGCAGAGATTCGCTATGGTAAAATTCCGGAAGTACAAAACCGACTGGAAGAATTCAATGAGCGACTGGTGGAAATGAATGAAAGTGGTAGCCAGATGGTAAAAGAAGAAGTAGATGCGGAAGATATTGCGGCCATTGTTTCCAAATGGACTGGTGTGCCGGTGATGCGTATGCTACAAAGTGAACGCGAAAAACTACTCTTACTCGAAGATGAGCTGCATAAGCGAGTCGTTGGTCAAGAAGAAGCTGTTGAAGCCGTATCGGATGCTATTCGCAGAAGCCGAACTGGGCTTTCTAACAAGAATCGCCCGATTGGTTCATTCTTGTTTTTGGGTACGACCGGAGTTGGTAAGACTGAATTAGCGAAAGCGCTGGCCGAATACTTATTCAATGACGAAAACATGATGACGCGCATCGATATGAGCGAGTATCAGGAGCGCCATGCCGTTAGCCGTTTGGTCGGTGCGCCTCCGGGCTATGTCGGGTATGACGAAGGTGGCCAGTTGACAGAAGCGGTTCGTCGTAAACCATACTCGGTAGTGCTGCTCGATGAAATTGAAAAAGCGCACCCAGATACATTCAACGTACTCTTGCAAGTGTTAGAAGATGGTCGATTGACTGATAATAAAGGCCGTGTGGCCAATTTTAAGAATACGATTATCATCATGACTTCAAATATCGGGTCGGATATCATCCGCGAGAATTTTGAAAGAATGACGCCAGATACAGAAGGTGAGATTATTGAGAATACACAGAACATGGTCTTTGAGTTGTTGAAAAAATCGGTTCGTCCAGAATTTCTGAATCGTATTGATGAAGTGATTATGTTCCAACCACTCAGCGCCAGAGATATTCAGGCAATTGCACGTCTGCAAATTCGAGAAGTAGAAAAGCTACTGGAAGAGCGTGATATCACGCTTACTGTAACAAAAGAAGCGATGCGATGGATAGCTACGATGGGCTTCAACCCTGAGTTTGGGGCAAGACCCGTAAAGCGACTCATTCAGAAAAAAGTACTGAACGAATTGTCTAAACAAATACTGAGAGGTAAGGTCGAGCCAAACTCTCATATTGTGATGGATGCTTTTGACGATAAAGTCGTTTTTAGAGCACCTATTGGGGAGGAAGCGATACTTGAATAAAAGTGACATCACCTCCTGACGGAGGTTCTATATATAAATTGAGTTCATTATCATCAACTTGGGCATGTTTTCCATCGGAAGGCATGCCTGTTTTTTAGCTGTAGGATGGAACTATCTTGTTACATTTGTGGTTAGTTGTACTTTCTACATCCAAATCCAATCCTATGGCATTTAGCAAACAACCACTCCAACTTGGTAAACCCAATCCATCCTTATCTTCTTATGAACGTCCAGGAAGCTATGCTATCATTTTTGATGAACACGGCCGGCTGGCAATTATGCGTAGTAAACGAGGCTCCATCTTTTTGCCTGGCGGTGGCATAGAAGCCAATGAAACAAAAGAAGAAGCATTGGTTAGGGAAGTCATTGAAGAGGCTGGCCTTGAAGTCCGTATTCAGGAAGAATTCATAAATGTCAATGAATGGTTTTATGAGCCAGAAGCCAATCGAAATATGAATAAGGTAGCTTATTTTTTCATTGCAGAAGTGGAAAACCCAAAACCAGAAGGCAAAATTGAAGACTACCAACTACACTGGGTACCATTGGAGGAAATCAAGGACCAAATGAAGTTCAATATCGAACGATTTGTGCTCGATGAGTTGACCAAGTCCTTTGTGTAAACTCAAACCTTCAGGCGCATCCGCTGTTATGCTTCATAAAAAAAATGAGCAAAACAATAACAACAGCGGATATTCTGAACATGGACCGGCTCTATCGGATGCACCTTATCAATACCATAGCCGGTTACAAAAACCTCAATCTGGTAGGCACCCTGGGCCATCGAAAAACGGCTAATCTGGGCCTGTTCAACTCTTTTGTGCATGTAGGCGCTAATCCTCCTCATCTCGGGTTTATGATTCGTCAGCTCACAGTGCCTCGTCATACTTACCACAACATCAAAGCGACTAAATACTTTACCGTCAATCACGTTCACAAAGAGATACTTGCTCAAGCGCATCAGGCTTCCGCCAATTATACCGAAAATCAGTCAGAGTTTGAAGCAGTCGGGCTTACGCCCGAATATACGGATGTTCATACCGCACCTTATGTCAAGGAAAGCCTTATTAAAATCGGTTGTGAATATGCCGAAGAACATCACATGAAACTCAATGGTATGATTTTTATGGTTGGCAAGATCGTAGAAATTATCCTTCCGGAAAATGCTATTGACGATACCGGACATCTCAAATTACCGGAAATGGGTACCTTAGCTTGTACCGGTCTGGACACTTATTTTGAGGGCACTCAAATAGAGCGCTTACCTTATGCCAGAGTAGGGAAGGAGCAAAAAATATTGTAGATGGATACCGTCAAAGTTGCAGTAGCGCAAGCTACGCCCGTATTATTTGATCAACAAAAGACACTGGATAAAGTCGCTGATTGGACTGCGGAAGCAGCTGCCAATGGTGCACAATTGGTGTTGTTTCCGGAGGCATTCATTCCTTGTTATCCGCGTGGGCTTAGCTTTGGGGCGGTAGTCGGTAGTCGCGATCCGCAGGGGCGAGCGCACTGGTTGCACTATTTCAACGAAAGTGTGGAGATTCCCGGGCCTGCCACCGATCGGCTAGCGCAGCTTGCTGCACAGCATCAGCTTTTTCTGGTGATTGGCGTGATCGAAAAAGTACAGACGGGCACGCTCTATTGCACGATCCTATATTTTTCCCCGAAAGGGAAGCTCATAGGAAAGCACCGAAAATTAAAACCAACTGGCTCAGAACGTATCATCTGGGGAGAAGGAGATGGTCGGGATTTACAGGTACATGATACGCCTTTCGGCAAAATTGGAGGCCTGATCTGCTGGGAAAATTACATGCCATTGGCGCGTTTTGCACTCTATGAGCAGGGCATTCAGCTTTATTTGGCGCCAACCGCAGATCATCGGCCTACCTGGACGGCGAGCATGCAGCATATTGCTTGCGAAGGCCGTTGCTTTGTATTGGGATGTAACCAGGTGGTACGCAAAAGCGATTATCCAGAAGCATACCAGGCAGAAATTGCTTCGCAACCAGAGTTGATGAGCCGCGGAGGTAGTGTCATCGTTGACCCTTTGGGAAATGTGTTGGCTGGACCACTTTGGGAAAAAGAAGGAATCCTTTATGCAGATTTGGATATGCAAGATACTATTCGAGGCCGACTAGATTTTGATGCAAGCGGACATTATCATCGACCTGATGTATTTGAATTTCGGTATAAAAAATGAATTTGGCGAAAGCCAAAACACCCTAAAT
>JALEHC010000656.1 GCA_022763215.1 Saprospiraceae bacterium | reverse complement strand
AAATCACCGCAAGATAATAATATGCGATTGCCAGATCATCATTTACGCGCAATGTTTCCTGAAATATTTCCATGGCTTTTGTCAGTTCTCCTTTCAGGAAATGACCAACACCCAGGAAGTACAAGGCGCTCTCTGTACGTGGTGCAATTCGCAAAGCTTCAATGGCTGCTTCAATGGCTTTGTCGGGTTGTTCTAGTTTGACGTAACTATTTGCCAGCCCAAGCCATGCTTGTTCATTGTCAGGGTGCATCTGGACTTCCCGTCCAAACATTTCTACTGCTTTCGCAAAATCGCGCTGATCAATGGACTTTTCCCCCATAAACACAAACTTATACGGATCTTCTTCAATCGCCAATATGGGGACTTGGTTAACAGTCAGTGCATGTATCGTCTTGGAATTGGGCCAACCACCTGCTAATAATTGCCCTGAACGAATAAAACGCGATGGGAAAATGCCATAATCCCAAGCCTCGGTATAGCGTTGGTTAAATCGTACATATACCGTTTTTACCTTGCCATTAAATCGTTTACTTGTATAGCGATCTATCGGATAATAGAAAGTAGTACCAATAATGACCGTATCCTGCATATCGGGACTAATGTGCCCATTTTCTTCCAGCCAATCGACTGCTTGCTTCGTTGATACACCCCAATATTCTAGTTCATAATAGCCAAAAGCATTCCAGGCTCCGCCTGCGATGGGATTAAAATAAACGTATGGATAAGCATTGTTTCTGGCTATAAAAATACCAGATTCCAGCATCATCAGCGCCAAGGCACCATAAAGGGTATATTTCCAGATTTTTTTGTCTTTCAATATAGATTCCAGATACACATAAAATACAACGGCGGCCACCACCATACCCGGAAAAATAAAAATTAGGTGTCGCCAGCCATCCGCTAAAGCAGATTCTTTGACAATGACATAAAGCGGTGGGAATAAGGTAGAAAATACAGCCAAGTCAAAACCTGTACCTCTATATTTCTTAAAAATCTCAAAACTGAAAGCAATGGCCCCTAAAAAGCCAACGATCATATACAATGGTAAGGTTTTTCCAATCCATGTAATAGCATAATTCCATGGGATATCGTTGGACATAATATTTTCTCCCATAAACAAGACCCGCAGATTGATGCCAAAACGCGAAAATTCAGAGAGGGCTTCAAATGGAAAAGTCAAGGGTGCTTCCAAGGCCGCAGGCCAAAATAAAACGCCCAGAAAATAACCGAATATGCTCGCTCCCAAAGCTCCACCAAGGCTATATAAGCCGGTTTTGAGATGCGTCTGAAATCCTTTGAAACCATATTTTGTCAAAAAATCGATCCCGATAAATAGAAAAACATAAGCTGGAATCAACAAGCCACCTGCTCGAGCAGCTAGCGCAATACCAAGGCCACCTCCAATACCAAGCAGATATTTCCAGTTGATATTGGGCAAGTTTCTGATGTACAGCGTTGTGTAATAAAGTGCCATGGCAAAGCCCATAGCAAAAGGAATATCCTTCGGATTGATTAGGGTATGGCCAATAAAACGAGGTGCAAAAAACATAAACAACACGGCCAAAATGGCTCCTCGCCACCCGACAATAACTTTGGCCCAAAGTGCTGTGAAAAGAATACAAAACCAGCCAAATAAAACCATCAGTGAATGACGCACAACATGGTATCCCCAGTCATATTCATCATAGCCCATCATTTCGTTGATGGAGCCAGCCATGAGGTCAAAAAGACCGCCGTACAAGTGCATTTGGCCTTTTTCCACGAAAGTGGCCGCATCCTGCTGACCGCCGGAGGCATAATAATCCACTAGTTTTTGCGAATAATCTATTTGGAAGGACTCATCCCCATTGATACCACTTTGAGCACCGAGAAAGAGCATAACCAAAAAAATAAAGGCAAGTAGTCCATAAAAAGTATAAGGATAAATATTGGATTGTCGGTCCCTAGTTTGACTCATAATGAATACCAGAATTTGGGCGGCTAAGATAGCAAGAATTGCCAAAACTGCCCACTTCGCCGATTTCCTTAACGCCCTTTCTACTTACAAATCGGAAAATATGACAAATTATACCAGCAATTCATTAGAAAAGCCCCTATTTTTGCCGCTTAAATTGTGCGAACTTGTGTATACCACAAATGAATTGGTTTACATCACTTTATTTTAAAATTGATAAACAAAATGTCTACTACAACTACTTATCCATTGTCGCAGCGCGTACAGAATATGGAAGAATCAGCGACCATCAAAATGGCGCAAATGGCAAGAGAATTAAAGGCAGAAGGACACGATGTGATTAGCCTGAGCCTTGGAGAACCTGACTTTGATACGCCTGATCATATCAAAGAAGCGGCTAAAAAAGCACTTGATGAAGGATATACTAAATATACACCTGTTCCTGGCCTTAATGTTCTTAGAAAAGCTATTCAAGCAAAGTTTAAGCGTGATAACAACCTAGATTTTGGGATTAACCAAATCGTGGTGTCAAATGGTGCCAAACAATCAATCGCTAATCTTAGCTTGGCTCTTTTAAATGAAGGGGATGAAGTCATCATTTTTGCGCCATTCTGGGTAAGTTATTCTGAAATTGTAAAATTGGGTGGTGGTGTACCGGTTTTGATTAGCGCAGGTATTGATTCAGACTATAAAGTGACCGCCGAGCAAGTCGAAGCTGCTATTACCGACAAAACGAAAGCTGTTTTGTTTTCTTCTCCTTGTAATCCAACGGGTTCTGTATACACTGCGGATGAATTGGATGCTATCGCAACGGTAATCTCTAAACATGAAGACATTTTCATCATCGCTGATGAAATTTATGAATACATCAATTTTTCGGATAAGCATGTAAGTATAGGTGCTTTCCCACAAGTGAAAGATCGTACGATCACGGTAAATGGTTTCTCTAAAGGCTTTTCCATGACTGGATGGCGTCTGGGGTATATTGGTGCTCCGGCGTGGATTGCTTCCGCTTGCGCGAAAATTCAAGGCCAGTTTACCAGTGGTGCGAATGCTTTTGCGCAAAAGGCTGCGGCTTATGCGCTTGAAGCGGATATGGGGCCAACGACTGAAATGCGTAAAGCATTTTTGAAGCGTCGTGAATTGGTTATCGAGATGTTGAGTGCTATTCCTGGCTTCAAGGTCAATAATCCAAAAGGTGCTTTTTACAGCTTCCCGGATATCAGTGCTTTCTTTGGTAAGTCAGATGGAGAAACGACCATTGAAACAGCAGATGATTTTTGTGAATATTTGCTGCACAAAGCACACGTTGCCGTTGTAACGGGTAGCGCTTTCGGCGCAGATAACTGCTTCCGCCTTTCTTATGCTGCTTCGGAAGAAACACTGAAAGAGGCGATCAATCGTATTGCAGAAGCTTGTAGCAAATTGAAATAATCGTTGAAGAGGGAGTAATGGCAAAACACTACTCCCTCTCCTCTATATCTTGTCAAACGGGCAGCGTTTTTTCTAGAATTTCCCACTATTTGCGTGTACTTCAGGTACAGGTTCCACATTGTCCCAATGCTCCACTACTTTCCCATTCTCTATTCTGAAAATATCTACTTGTGCATATTCTTGGTCAAGCTGCTCATCTTTCCACCGTGCTTTGCATAATGTTGCAACAAAATTCCCCTGGCCAACAAGCAAAACAATTTCCTCATAATTCAATGGGCGATTTGCTTGAGTTGCCCATTTTTTGAATGCCTCCAAGCCATCAGGTACCTCTTGGTTGTGCTGTATGTATTGATCCTTGCAAATATAATCTTCCAACTTGCTTAGATCGCCACCTGGCATCAATATGTCTTTGATCAGGTTGCGAACTAGTTCTTTATTCGCTTTTGTTTTGTCAAGATCTTTGATTTCGGTAGAGCCATCTATGGTCGTGTGTCCGGATGGTGTCTGATCAACATATTCAGCAATCACATCCCAATGTTCGATGATTTTTTGTTGGTCATCAAAATCAAAAAAATCGGTAGTTACCCATTTTGCTTCGCCATGGTTGATATCCTGAAAAACCTGTAAAAATACATAGCGTTCATCCACAATACTTCGGACGACCTGGATGTCTCGAACTGGATTTCTTTTTACAAAATCAGAAAAGAATTCGATAAAGCCCTCTTTCCCATCTTTCACACCAGTACTATGTTGGGTATATCGATCACCGGTATATTTATGAATAGCTTCTTCATAATTACCATCTCGGATACCTTCCATGTAAAGTCCGATTGCATGTTCAAGTCTTTGATCTTTCATAAGGATTGTTTTATCACAAAATTCGAAAAAAAGGGATGACAAGAAAAGGTAAATGCTAGCAAGAAAAAGGTAAATCTTAACACGCTTTTAGTTTAGAAATTCTGAAGGCGTCTTTTGGGTATGCTTTTTAAAGTATTTGATAAAATTACTGGGTTCTTCAAACCCCATTTCAAAACTAACCTCCTTTACTGACATACCGCTTAGCGCTAATCTGCGCTTGGCTTCCATGATAAGAAAATGATCGATAAATTGCTTGGCTGTTTTTTGGGTCACCATTTTGCAGGCCTCGTTCATTTGACGATAAGTCACATGAAGTTTCTCGGCATAGTAAGCGGCGTTTCTGCTTTGCGCAAAATGGGAGGTCAGAATTTCGCGAAAAGCGTGAAAAAGCTGATGTGTTTTCCCGGAAACGGACAAATTGGCGTTTGGAAGAGCATCCTGTTTGAGCAATAAGAGGTACTTCGCCAGCTCTGTTCCAAGTAGGCATGCTCGATATTCTTCCCTTAAGTCATAGGGAACATTCAGAAATTGTTCTATCAATGCTTTATTAAGATCGGGAGCATGAAGATGTGTGCACTGCAAAAAATGTCCAAATAAAAGCTGTATTTGCTGCACCGTTTGGACTGCTAGATACTGATATAAAAATGTGTTAGTGAATAAAATCAAATATCCCTTATACCGTCGCACTTGGTCGAAAGCATGAACTTGACCGCTAGCAATCAGCAAGCAATCTCCGGCACTAAGGCTATATTCCTGAAAATCGACCGTGTGCCGGACTTCTCCTTGTTCAATCAACAAAAGAGCATAAAAATGTAGTCGATGTACCTGAAAAGGATTATGATTAACAGGGGTAGAAAAACGACTCAAAAGTTCTTCCAATCGCAGGCATTCTAAGCCCAAATTTTCTTTTTGAAGGGCTGGTTGAAATAATATTTCTGGTATTTTTTTCAAACTATACTTT
>JALEHC010000655.1 GCA_022763215.1 Saprospiraceae bacterium | reverse complement strand
TGCTTGGCATTAGTGCGTTTGACGAGTATATCCGAAATAATATTTTCCAGAATAGTTTCGTCGGCCTGTACATCCTGGATCAGATGCTCCAATAACTGAACGCCCTGCCAGATATTTTCTTCCAGTCCGCTGATTGTCAGATAGGCACGGTCTTCATAGCAACTAATGTCAAGTGCCAGCCCCAACCGAAATAGCTCTTGCTGAAATTCGGAGGGCGAATACTTGCTGGTACCCAAATAGGGGAGGTAAAGTAAGGCAATCGACAGTTCTTTGCTACTGTTTTTGCCCATGTCAAATATAAAATCCAGTCGGAATAAGCTATTAAGTCCATTGTAAACATAAGCCATTTCGATACCGCTTTGGAGCTTTTCTCGTTGGATTTTTTCCTCAAAATCAACAAAAACGGGCTTAAGTGGCGTGGTCTTTTTTGCCAAAAACTGGCGGGCATATTCAGACGAGAGCTTGCGATTGAGTTGTACGGGGCTAATAGGTGGTTTTTCTACCTTAATGACATTCGGGTCTTCACCTTGTCGTTTGTACAATACCACATGGCCTGCGTGCAGCTTATTTTTGGCGAAAGCCGTCACATCTTCCTTGCTTAATTGGCTCAGCCACTCAATACGACGGACATATTTTTCCCAGGAAACACCGAGGATGAATGTATTGGTCATGGCATTGATACGGGCGTGATTAGACTCAGTCGCCTTTATATCGTACAGTTTTAGTTCATTGATAACCGCTTCCATCAGCCAATCTTCAAAAGCTCCTTCTTTCAGGTTCTCGATTTGTTGAAGTAGCAAATCTTTGACTTCGTCCAAGCTCTGACCATTTCTGGCTTTGCCATACAGACCGAGTACTGAATAATCCTGGTAAGTCCATACCCAAGCTTCTGAATCAAGGACTTTTTGTGCTTGATTCAGGTGGGTATCCAATAAGCCAGCTTGCTGGTTGTATAAAAGATGCCGGATAAAACTAGCCATAAAAGGGTCGTCGGTCTGGCTACCTTCCAGGCGCCATGCAAGCTCAATATATGGGGCTTCCTGGCCGTAGACTTCCCGTACAATCGGCTGATCTAATTTTTCGGGCGTTTTGCTTTTGAATGGCGGCAGTTCACTCGCCTGATAATTGCCAAAAAATTGTTCTGCAAGTGCCACTGCTTCTTGCGGATCAAAGTCACCAGCCAACATGATACCCATATTGTTGGGAACATAGTACGTTTTAAAATATTCCTGAATTTTCAGGTGAGAAGGGTTTTTCAGGTGTTGCGGGCTGCCGATGGTGGTTTGAGTTCCGTACGGATGATGAGGAAACAAAGCCGAACGAATCGCATTATTTGCTTTGCGAAAATCTTTGTCTTGGCTGATGTTAAACTCTTCATAAACGGTTTCCAACTCGGTATGAAACAAGCGCAACGCCATCATACGAAAGCGTTCTGATTCGAGCTCCATCCAGCGGCTCAGCTCATTTGCAGGAATGTCATTGACATAAACCGTCTGATCTACCCAGGTATAGGCATTTGTAGCTTTGGCGCCAATGGCGGAGGTGAGGCGGTCGTATTCGTTAGGGGCTATATATTTGGCAGCTTCCGCTGAAAATTGGTCAATCTGCTGGTAGATTTTCGCTCTTTCTTCGGCATCTTCGGTGGCACGGTGCTGCTCAAACAAGTCAGAAATTTTTTCGAGTAGGGCTTTTTCTTTTTCCCAGTCCACCGTTCCGATTTTACTGGTGCCTTTAAAGAGCATGTGCTCCATGTAGTGGGCGAGTCCGGTCGTATCGGCTGGATCTTGCTTAGAGCCTGAGCGCACGACAATATTGGTATAAATGCGAGCCTCTGAAGGATTGACACTCATGTAAAGCGTCATACCATTTTGGAGGCGATAGGTTTGCATTTGTATCGGATCGTCTGGGAGGCTGGCGAGTTTGTAATTATTCACGTTTAAAGTGGACATGTTTTGGTTATTATAATTCCGTCTAACTATTTAGTCTTACGAAATGATCAGAATTGAGTTTTGCGAACAGACTTTAAATATAATAGATTCTGTAAAGAACGATAAAAATCATCCGTTCCACTTACAAATAATAATGCAACGCAGGCAAATAATAAGGATATTGGAATTATTCGCTTCAAAATGAAGTTATTGTATCATATACTATTATCAACCTAAAAAGCTTTTTATGAAAACGAAATTTTACCTCCTGCTTTTTTTCCTGCTTTCGCTAAATGCTATATCACTTTCTGCCCAAATTGAAGCTAAAGCTTTGGAACAGGTCTATCCTTATTTCTTTGAAAAAAATAAGGTGGAACTACAGCTTTCTGACGAACAAGTCAAACAAATTTATACCCTCGATGCTGAAATGAATAGCCGCATCACCAAGGAAATGGATGAAAAAGGAATGACATACGATCCAGAATTGTACGGTAAAGCCAAATTGGAATACCTCCAGCAAGTACTTAATGAAGATCAGCTGCACCTAGCCGCCCTTTTGCTCGAAGAAAGTGCTATAGAAGAACAAGAGGCCCGAATTACGTCCAGCCTTGCAAGAATCAATAACTCCTGCCCTGAGGTCGAGATGACAAGGGAGCAAGCATTCCAAGTGGTAGAGCGTAGGGATAGCTTGAGTGATGGGAGCTTAACGTTCGATATTGCTAAAGAAAATGGCCGAATCGATCCTTTGGCTTATGAACTCAAAACTTTGGAAGGCATTCTGAGTGAAGAACAATTACACCGCTTGGCCATTTGCCGAAAGGCAGAAGAACAGGCCAAAATGATGAATGCAGAAGAAAAACTTCGAAAAGAAATGCCTGTCATACAGGCTTATGCTCAGTTGTATATCGAACAGTTTATCCCAAAATTAAGAATTCTTCGTGCTCGCTTTGATCGCGATATCACCAATTCCGATAAAGTGCTGATTGAATATTTTCAATCTTTGATAGCGGAGTCTATGGATCTCTTGGCCATAGAAGCTAAAAATGAACGAAGAGCTCAACAAATAAGTGATCCTGCTTTAAAGCAATCGTACTCACAGTTGATAGACTACGGCATAAACGCGCTAAAGGAAGCACCATTGATGGGTTTTGATCGTTTAGGAGCAGTAGAAGAGGTGGATTCGAATACAATCAACCGCTTGATCAGATTGGTTGGGAAATACCAGTCCGATATGATGAAGTACGAACTTGAATACAAAGAAATTTATGAGAGCCTGAAAGTGGGGCATCAAAAAATCGAAAAGCAATTTAGCAATGATCCGACGTTTATTTCTAGTCGACTACCTCTGCCAAAATACAAAGTGGAAGAGAAAGAATTGCTTATCTTCTTGCTAACCGTACCTGCGGAATTGGAGGAAGAATTGGCAGACCGCAAAGACATTTATGCAGCAAGAGCCTACCCAAGCCCTGCACATACCAACCAGACATTGGAATTGAATATACCGCAAAGTGGTAATTTGGTCATTGATATCATCGATCAAAACGGTTCCGTATTGCAGTCGGTTTTCAACGGAAATATCCCTGATGGGCCACAAAAATTTAATGTGGACATTAGCCGTTTGGAAGGTAGCGTGCTGTATTACCGCATTATAAGTGCTGCCGGACAAAGCACATTAAAAATATTGATTACAAAATAAAGTATAGCCCGTTCGCAGTGTATTTTGTGAACGGGCTGACTTGTATTTTGCAGCAGCAATAGATTATAAAAAAGCAAATAAGAGCACTTTTTAGAAAAAGCAGCCTTATATTGTGGATAGGAGACGGGAAGGTTTCGTTCCGTTTTACGACTTAATATTACTGTTATGCGTTTGTCCATATTACTTGTTTTGCTATTTTTTGCACAAATCGGCTGTGCGCAAAAAAAATCTGCTACCTATACAGATTTATACAAAGCTTACGAGCAATACCGCGAACCTTCCATTAAAGATCGACGCTTCAAACATGCCGATATCACACGCATACTCGACCAACTTCCACCTGCATTCAAAGTCCAGAAATTAGGCGAATCTATCGAAGGTCGCTCCATCAATAGCGTTACCATCGGTCGTGGCCCGGTAAAAGTCTTGCTGTGGTCGCAAATGCATGGCGATGAGCCAACGGCAACTATGGCACTGATGGATATTTTTCGATTTCTAAGTGCAGACGATGACTACAATCGCTTTCGCGAAATGCTCCTCGACCGCTTGACGCTGGTTTTTGTGCCCATGCTCAATCCGGATGGTGCAGAGCGTTTTATCCGTCGCAATGCACTTGGGATTGACCTCAATCGGGATGCTCTGCGATTACAAACGCCAGAGGGCCAAATCCTGAAAGATATCCGCGATCAGTTGGATGCCGATTGGGGTTTCAATTTACATGATCAAAACCGATACTACAGTGCTGGTTCTAATCCAAGTACCGCTTCCGTTTCCTTTTTAGCACCTGCCTACAATTACAAAAAAGATATCAATCAGAAACGTGGCGACGCCATGAAATTAATCGTGGGAATGAATCGTATTCTTCAGGAGTACATTCCCAATCATATTGGCCGTTACAACGATGATTTTGAGCCTAGAGCTTTTGGTGATAATATTCAAAAGTGGGGTACTCGAACAATACTGATTGAATCAGGCGGCCTCAAAGATGATCCAGAAAAGCAATATTTGCGAAAGCTACACTTTGTTATCCTGCTTTCTTCTTTTGATGCGATTGCTAAAGGGTGGTTCAACAGTTATTCTACGAAAGAGTATTTCAACATTCCGTTTAATCGTGGAGGTCGTTTTATGGATTTGATTTTACGTGAAGTAGAATTAGAACGCAATGGCAACTGGTATACCGTAGATATTGGTATGCGGAATCGGGAAATTGATATTCAACAAGCGAAAGACTTTTATCGACGTTCCGCGATTTCGGATATTGGTGATTTGTCGGTGTATCATGCCTACCAGGATGTCCGTATGAAAGGATATCGAGTATATGAGGGCAAAACGGCCGAACGGGCTTATAGCAGTTGGAATGCCTTGGCGAAGGTCGATCCAATTGATTTGTTAAAGCAGGGCGTCACACATTTGGAAGTGGAAGGCAATGTGCCTTTGGCACAAGCCGATGAATTACCGTTTGTGTTTTTAAAACCCGGTGAATCGAGTGGCTTTTCCATTCAATTGGGCCAAAACCCAGCTATGATATTGCAAAAAGGAAGCCGTATTGAAGCTGTGGTGGTAAATGGGCGTTTCTTTGACCTGCAAAAAGATCAGGAGAAAATCAGAAAAAGCTGGAATACGCTTTTTCATTAATAGAGAATAAATAAAAGGGCAAAACAATCGGCCTGACAACAAGTAAAAAAAGTAAAAAATGAGCATGAGCAAAGCCTTTCTTACGCTGAGTATCCTATGTATGCTGGGGTTGAACCTTATGGCACAATCTGGTGCTAATCCAGGTAAAGTGGTCGTACTTGAAAATTATGAGAATATCAATACTTACAAAAGCCTTGTCAACCGCTTTAAAGGGAAAGTTATTTTACTCGATCTTTGGGGAACTTGGTGCGGACCTTGCAAACGAGAATTTCAGTTTAAAGATGGTCTCAAAAAATATATCAAGGATAAGGATATTGTATTGGTTTATGTCAATATCGATCGTCCAAACGGAGAAGCACGTTGGGAAAAGATGATCAATAGTGCTAACTTGACGGGCTACCACGTTTATGCCAACCAAGACCTGATCAGCGATTTGCGGAAACGCTTCTACAAACGCGTAAATCCCGACGGCAGAAAAGTAATGGGCTTGCCAACTTATGTGATTATCGACCGCAATGGCAAAGTCGTCAACAAAAATGCACCTCGCCCAAGTAGCCAACAAAAATTATACAGTACACTGCACCAGGTGTTATAATAAATTTTGATAAGGCAATTAAGATTGCCGATAAGTGAGGTGCAAATCAGTTGTCTTAGTGTTGTACAACTAAAAATATTAGGTAGTTAGACGGAATTATGAACAAGTAAAATTTTATAGGGTCAGCACAAAATAATTATCTTATCATCAATTAGTTCAATCATTTTGTGCTGACAAATTTTACTTATCCATAATTTTGATCCGTCACTTATCATTTTGAAACTTGAACTGAATATCATGAAATCAATCGTATTTGGCTTTTTGTTAGGACTAGCAGCTATAACTTTTGCTTGTGGAAATGATGCTGAAAAAGCAGATAAACAAGAAACAGAAACGACTACTTCTACAAGCGATGCAAAGCAGGGGAAGGAGTACACTTCAGCTTACATCTGCCCAATGCACTGCAAGGGAAGTGGAAGTGCAGAGCCAGGCAAATGTCCTGAATGTAAAATGGCTTATGTCGCTAACGAAAAGCAATCAGGTGAAACCCACGATCATGATCACAACCATGATCATGGAAGCCACGATGGTCACAACCATTAGCGTTATTGAAAATCAGGATTATTGATGAATTCATAATCCGTAAGGGTTTTCAAAAAGGCAATGAGGTCAGTGATCTCCTGAGGCTGAAGGTTGAGCGGATGTATCCGTTCATCTTGCAGCGGAGATGACTGGCCGCCTTGATTATAGTGTTGAAGGACTGCTTCGAGCGTCGGGAGACTGCCGTCGTGCATATAAGGCGCAGTTAGTTCGATATTGCGCAGGCTGGGGACTCTGAACTTTCCGACATCTTCTTCAAGTATCGTTACTCTTCTTCTGCCGAGGTCTTCGTATTCCAGATAGAGGCCATTGTTAATAAATTCATGATTGGTAAAGTTAGGTCCACTGTGGCAAGAGCTACACTGTGCTTGATCACTAAAAAATAGGGCTGCACCTCTAGCTTCTTCAGCCGTAAATGCGGCTTCTCCGCCTTGCACTTGGTCATATTTACTATTGCTGCTTATCAAGGTGCGTTGAAATGCTGCTAATGCTCTGGTGATGGTAAAAGGTGTGGCTATGTCATAATAAGCATCAAGAAATGCCTCTTGATAGGCTGGGTTTTGGTTGAGCCTTTCGGCCAAATCCAACAAATTCATGCCCATTTCATTTTCATCTTCAATGGGGACTACTGCTTGTATGTCGAGGTTAGGAACGCCACCATCTTTATGGAATATAGGCTGGAACGCCATATTGGCCAAGCTAGGTGCATTTCGAAAGCCTAAGCGGCCTTTGATGCCCGGACTAACCGGTCGATCGTCTGCAAAAGCGAGTTCTTGTTTATGGCAGGATGCACAAGAAATACTGGAGT
>JALEHC010000116.1 GCA_022763215.1 Saprospiraceae bacterium | reverse complement strand
CGATTTTCGGAAAGTTTGTAATCTTTAGTATCGATATCGAAGGCATCAGGTTTATTTGGATCGGAGTGGCAGCAAATATGGCCTTCAATTTCAATTTTGAGATCGGGATTTTCTTCCATGATTTGAAGTAGTTCAAACAAATTTGGTACAGATTCTTTGAGCAGGATATGCCTTCCAGGCTGAAAATTGAGGTCTTCGAGTACCAGATTTTCCTCCAGTTTCAGGGTTCCTAATTTAGTTTTTATTTCTTCTTGTTGATATTTGAGGTATACCGTTACTTTTCGGTCTTCCTGCACGCCACCAATGAGCTGAGTAGAGTCTCCTTTTATCGGAATTTCTCCAAGTCCTAGGTATTCGTTTTTGATGATTAGCGTATCAAAATAAGCATCAATAAAATTAAAAACAGCTTTGGCCCGGTTTTCTGATAATACCTGATTAGATTCTGGTGTTCCCAGATAATCCGCACTTCCTTTAACCTGAATTCGATATTTATAAGAAGTATCCAATTGATTTAACCGAGAGCGGAGCAGCTTTTCTTGAGAAGCAGTTAGCTCATACACGCCGATGTCATAATACAATTTGAAGGAATCCACCTGTGCCTGAAGTTTATTGGGTTGCCAAGCACAACATAACAAAGCAAAAAAGAGTAAGGAAACCAATTGTTTTCTCATGTTATATTATTTTTTGAGGTTCTTTAATATAACGAGCATCCAACAAAAAGTGACGCACTAAGCCGATTGCCCTGATTTGATCATTAAAGCAAACAGCAAAAATTTTCCTTTGTTTTGCTTTTAACAAGCTCAAAAGTCAACCCCAAAAAGCTTTTAACTGTATTAGATTAAGGCGACGAATTTCATTATTTTCGCCCGGAAAGTACATTGAAATAACCAAATAAAGTCAAAATATAATGAAAGAAGTATTTATCGTTTCTGCCGTTCGTACACCTCTCGGCAGCTTTGGTGGTGTATTGTCTTCCCTCTCTGCCACACAATTGGGTAGTACCGCCATCAAAGGTGCCCTGGAAAAAGCAAATGTGGAAGCCAAAGATGTAGATGAAGTATTTTTTGGTAATGTAGTATCTGCCAACCTTGGTCAGGCTCCTGCTCGACAGGCCGCGCTGGGTGCTGGTATCGGTCAGAATGTACCTTGTACGACCGTGAACAAAGTTTGCTCCTCAGGTATGAAAACGATTATGTTTGGTGCTCAGTCTATCATGCTGGGGCATAATGATATCGTCGTTACCGGAGGTATGGAAAGTATGTCGAATATCCCATTCTATATTCCAAAAGCACGCTGGGGTATGAAATACGGCGACGGTAAACTCATTGACGGCCTAGCAAAAGATGGTTTGACCGATGTATACAACCAAGTAGCAATGGGTGTTTGTGCTGATAATACCGCAAAGAAATACAATATTTCGCGTGAAGCGCAAGACGAATTTGCCATCCGCTCTTATAAATTAGCTGCTGAAACAACTAGCAAAGGTTGGTTTAAAGATGAAATCGTAGGTGTTAGTGTACCACAACGCAAAGGCGATCCGATCATAGTAGAAGAGGATGAAGAATACAAGCGCGTGAAGTTTGAAAAAATTCCAGCTTTGCGTCCAGCATTTTCAAAAGATGGTACCGTTACCGCAGCGAATGCATCCACCATTAATGACGGTGCTTCTGCTTTGATTTTGGTAAGCAAAGAAAAAATGGAAGAATTAGGGCTTAAGCCAGTGGCAAAAGTCAGAGCTTTCGCAGATGCAGCTCAAGACCCGATGTGGTTTACCACTGCTCCTACCCTGGCAGCACCATTAGCACTTAAGCGCGCTGGCATGGAGATGAGCGATGTGGATTATCTGGAAGTGAACGAAGCATTTGCAGTAGTTCCCATGGCTTTTAATGCAGAACTGGGTGTTGACGAAGCAAAAGTCAATGTATTTGGTGGTTCTGTGGCTATTGGTCACCCTCTTGGTGCATCTGGTGCACGTATCGTGACAACCCTTAACAACGTACTGCATAAAAATGACGCAAACGTAGGTATGGCTACCCTTTGTAATGGCGGTGGCGGTGCTTCTGCTATCATTATTGAACGCGTTTAAATCTACTCAGGTCTGCTTCTGATCATTTCTACGATTGGAAGCAGACTTCCCTTACTTGCCTCGATTTTTTTTATATTTATTATTGTTTATTTCATCAATTTGTTATCTTTCAGTCAGATAACAACACTACTCCCACACACTCACCAAAAACAGGGTCAGCTTATTTTATTATTTCTGACCAAAGATCATCTTCCTTACTGGAACACACACGTCTAAGTAGTTAGACGGAATTATGAACAAGTAAAATTTTATAGGGTCAGCACAAAATAATCGCCTAATTATCTTATCATCAATTAGTTCAATCATTTTGTGCTAACAAATTTTACTTATCCATAATTCTGATCCGTCACTTACATCCAAAAGTTCAAACAATTATGACCTGGCTACAAGGCTATGCCTTTTGCCTATTTGTTCATGTCTTGTGGTATAGCTGCAAGGACAATGACAAATAAGTTTTGTGCTAATACAACTTTACAAACCACTTTAAGTACTCATGAAAAAATTGGACACTATATTATTAATTGATGATCACGCAGCAACCAATTATTACCACGAAGAAATCCTGAGAGAAGCCAATTGTGTGGATGACATAGTGGTTCATTACAGTGCCGATCGATCGCTCGACTATTTTCGCAAGCTCAAAGCTCAGCGACTCCCACTACCGGATTTGGTATTTCTAGACTTGAATATGCCTGGTTGGGATGGCATGGATTTTTTGCGAATGCTCGAGTCTTTTTTTCAGCTTTCGCCAAATCAGCTGAAAATTGTCATTCTGACTTCTATACCAGAATCTCCGGACTTACAACAACTCGAATTTACGAGACATGTCATTGATATTCAGAGCAAACCACTGACAGTGTCTAGAGTAGAGCGACTCTTGCTGGAACATTTTTCAGCAGATCCAAGTGTACAATTGCAGTAATAAAACGCTAATCTTTATTTAGATTCAATCTAGATAGCAATCTTATAAACCCTACTTTGTACTTATGTGTTGAAAGCACAAACAAAAGCAGTAAATTTGCGCTTTTAACGCAAGTGTCATCATTCGTTAACCGAATAATACCAAAGTAGATGAGCAAGCTAGTGTCTTTTGATCAGTTCCGGAAGCGTCATATCGGGATCAATCCTGAAGAACTGGAAATAATGCTAAAAAAGATCGGTGTGGATTCACTCGATCAGTTGATAGAGGAAACCGTTCCTGCCAATATTCGCAGTTCGAAACCTCTCGATATTTCTGCAGCCCAGACTGAGTTTGAGTATTTATCAGAACTCAAAAAAATTGCAGCCAAGAATAAAGTCTTTAAATCCTACATCGGACTAGGGTATTACAATACGATTACGCCTTCTGTAATTGCTCGTAATATTTTCCAAAATCCGGGTTGGTATACACAGTACACACCTTACCAAGCAGAAATCGCGCAGGGGCGCCTTGAGGCACTGCTCAATTTCCAGACCATGGTAAGCGACCTTACCGCTATGCCTATCGCCAATGCTTCATTGCTCGACGAAGGTACTGCTGCAGCTGAAGCCATGAGTATGTTTTTTGCGCAACGCAACAAACGTAACAAAGGCGAAGCCATCAACGAATTTTTTGTCGACAACCAGGTTTTACCACAAACCCTCGATATCCTGATGACTAGAGCCACACCGCTCAATATCAAGATCGTTACTGGTGACTGGAAGACTTACGAATTCACTGAACGCACCTTCGGTGTATTGTTGCAATACCCTGCCGCAGATGGCGCTGTACACGACTACAGAGCATTTGCCGAAAAGGCAAAAGCAAACCAAGCATACATCACTGTAGCTGCTGACTTATTGAGCCTTGCGTTATTGACACCTCCTGGTGAATGGGGCGCCGATGCCGTAGTTGGTAATACCCAGCGATTTGGCGTACCAATGGGCTTTGGTGGGCCGCATGCCGCTTACTTTGCGACACAAGATGACTTCAAACGTCAGATTCCGGGCCGTATCATCGGTGTTTCTTCTGATGCTCAGGGTAATCGAGCCTTACGTATGGCTTTGCAGACACGCGAACAGCACATCCGCCGCGAAAAAGCGACTTCAAATATTTGTACGGCACAGGCATTATTGGCAATTATGGCCGGAATGTATGTGACTTACCACGGGCCAAAAGGAATTCGTGCCATCGCGGAACGCGTGCACACGCTTACGCAAATGCTAGCATCGCATTTGGCGAAAGCCGGATACCAGATCAAACACGATCAATACTTTGATACCATCACGGTTTTGGCTAACGAAACTAGCCGCGATGCTATACGTGAAACCGCATTGGTAGAGGAAATGAACTTCTGGTATACTTCGGAAGGAATTCAGATCAGTCTTGATGAAACGACTAGCATCAAAGATACCCAGCAAATTCTATCGGTTTTTGCGAAAGCGAAAAACACAGCAGGTGACTGGGACGCCACAGAACCAACCGCTTATAATATTCCGGAAAAACTTAATCGGACAAGCGAATACCTAACGCATCCGGTATTCAATATGTACCATACCGAGTCAAAAATGATGCGCTATATCAAGCGTCTCGAAAATAAAGACTTGTCTTTGGTACACTCGATGATTCCACTTGGTTCCTGTACCATGAAACTAAATGCCGCTACGGAATTGATTCCGGTAAGTTGGCCAGAGTTTGCAGACCTGCATCCTTTTGCTCCACTTAATCAGGCAGAAGGTTACCTTCAGATTTTTGAAGAATTGTCGCGCGACCTTTCAGAAGCAACCGGTTTTGCAGCTTGTTCGCTACAGCCAAATTCTGGCGCTCAGGGCGAATACTCAGGTTTGTTGACGATTCGGGCTTACCACTTGGCGAATGGCGATGATCACCGCGATATCGCACTCATTCCATCTTCGGCGCACGGTACGAATCCAGCAAGTGCTGTTATGGCAGGTATGCGGGTAGTAGTTGTGAAATGCGATGACCAAGGGAATATTGATGTAGAAGATTTGCGTGCAAAAGCAGAAAAATATAAAGAAAACCTAGCGGCTCTGATGGTGACTTATCCGTCAACGCACGGGGTATTCGAAACAGAAATCAAGGAAATTTGTAAAATTATCCACGATTGTGGAGGTAAGGTATACATGGACGGTGCCAACATGAATGCACAAGTTGGTTTGACTAGTCCGGGTGCAATTGATGCCGATGTATGCCACCTAAACTTGCACAAAACATTCGCCATTCCGCACGGTGGTGGAGGACCTGGCATGGGGCCTATTTGTGTAAACGAAAGCCTTGCCCCTTTCTTGCCTAAGCACTCCCTTGTAGAGACTGGCGGAGAACAAGGTATTCAGGCGGTATCAGCAGCACCATGGGGCTCAGCAAGTATTTTGTTGATCTCGTATGGTTATATCAAAATGTTGGGCGCAGAAGGGCTGAAAGCATCAACGGAGTATGCTATTTTGAATGCCAACTACATCAAGGCACGCCTTGAAAACAGCTATGATGTGTTGTATGTAGGCGCTAAAGGCCGATCTGCTCACGAGTTAATCTTGGACTTGCGTCCATTCAAGTCATTAGTAAGTGCAGAAGATGTTGCTAAGCGATTGATGGACTATGGTTTCCACGCCCCAACCCTTTCTTTTCCGGTAGCTGGTACCATCATGATTGAGCCTACCGAAAGTGAGGACAAGGATGAACTAGATCGCTTCTGCGATGCGATGCTTAGCATTCGCAAAGAGATTGACCAAATTGCAACCGGAGAGGCAGATAGCCAATCCAATGTACTGAGCAATGCGCCTCATACTGTAGATATTGTAACGGCAGATAACTGGCCGTATCGCTACAGCAGAGAACAAGCTGCGTACCCACTACTCTACTTGAAGGATGGATTCAAGTTCTGGGCGAGTGTTGGCCGCGTTAATAATGCTGCGGGCGACCGAAATCTGATTTGTACGTGTCCACCAATGGAAGTGTACGAAGCAAAAGTATAAGTAGAATAAATTTTAGATATTTGGGGGAGGTATTCGATTACGGATACCTCCTTTTTTGTTGGAAATAAGTTTAAAATTCAAAATATGATCGTCGTAACTGGAGCAGCTGGTTTTATCGGGAGCTGCATGGTAAAAAAACTAAACGAGGCCGGCCACCAAAACCTAGTTGTGGTAGATGAATTTAGCAGAGCAGATAAAAACAGAAATCTGGAAGGCAAACAAATCGAGCAACAAATCGAGCGCAGCGAGTTTTTGCATTGGTTTGAGCGCAATGCCGAAAAAGTAGATTTTGTCTATCACTTGGGGGCACGCACCGATACTACCGAAAAAGACAAAACCATATTCGATCATTTGAATGTACACTACAGCAAAGAAATCTGGAATACTTGTACAGAGCACCAAATACCTTTAGTCTACGCCTCTAGTGCAGCGACTTATGGCCTGGGCGAACACGGCTATGACGATCGACATGATATTGTAGAACAATTGCAGCCACTCAATCCTTACGGGGAGTCCAAAAATGAATTTGATATTTGGGCTTTAGCCCAAGAAAAAACACCTCCAAAATGGATTGGCTTGAAGTTTTTCAATGTGTATGGCCCAAATGAATACCACAAAAGTCGCATGGCATCGGTAATATTTCATACTTGTCGCCAAATCAAAAAAACGGGTGGTATGAAGCTATTTCGTTCTCACAATCCAAATTATAAAGATGGCGAACAGCAACGCGATTTTGTCTATGTCAAAGACGTGGTCGATGTTTGTTATTTTTTCCAAACAGACCAACCTGCTAATGGTTTGTACAATTTGGGCACAGGTACTGCTCGTACTTTTTGGGACCTAGCGACCAATACGTTCAAAGCAATGGGGCTTACGCCAAATATTAGCTTTATCGATACGCCAGAAGATATCCGTGATACCTACCAATACTTTACGGAAGCGAATATGAACAAGCTTCGAGAAGCAGGCTATCAGCAGCCATTTCACAGCTTGGAAGCTGGCATAGAGGATTATGTGAAGAACTATTTAGTTGAGGAGAAAATTTGGTAAATAAATCGAGCCTTGTCATAAATAGTTAGACGGGATTACAAACAAGTAAAATTGTGATCCGGCACTTCATTGACAAGGCTCCATTTTTTCAACTTATTTCATTTTTACCGTACCTACCTGATCCCAACCAATTCTTGTGCCATTTTTTTCCATAGCAAACTTTATCATGGGGGTAGCTAATTGAAGGTATCGGACAGGATTATCATTTTTGTCAGACCAATTTCCATAGTTTTCAGAGCTATTGACCGCATCAGACATTGT
>JALEHC010000115.1 GCA_022763215.1 Saprospiraceae bacterium | reverse complement strand
GGTAATGGTTTTAGTTTTCAACAATTAAAGCTTGATCGGGCAGCAAAAATTGCATCAGACTAAAAAAATAACACTCTCAACATCCGAAAAGGTTGTGCGAAAGGACCATCATCAGTGGATGACTAAGCCTTCTCGTTCTTCCAAAAGTTGTTCCGTTGGAAGCTCTTGTGGCTCATTTGCGGAAGCACGAACCTGACTGTTATACACCACAAAAGCAATAAACCCTGCTACTAATAAGAAAATTACCCAGCCAATTCCATCGTAGCGATCTTCTACGTAATAAGGTGCTGTAGAAGTCTGCATACCACGTGTGCGAAGGATAGTGATAACAATCCATAGCACAATCAGGCCACCGGAAATCAAGCCTACCCAGAAATTGAGATTGAAAAATTCGTACATAAATATCATTTTTAATAGTTTTGAAACATCTCTATTTCATAGACGAATCTTAACTATTAAAAATTACCGATTTATTAGGTACGCATCCAGCGATCAATAATGCGATGAAGAATTTGTATACGATCTAGATCGTCCCATCCGGGCGTGATGCTTTTGATGATGTACCATAGATTAGGTTGATACTTGATGGCATCTCCTTTTCCGACAGTATAAAACAGCTTAAAAACGCCTTTTTTACCAACTATTTTCCGGCCAAACTTGATCGTTCGTGTGGCGTTTGGTGTTGTCAACTTAGTGGCGATACGCGGAGTATTTGAAAATCCATTGATCTGACTTTTCAAGTAAAAAGCCAATTCAAAATGGCTGTTATTTTTTTCGTAATCTTTTGTAACAACACTGGTGAGTTCCTGTATGCTGGGGCTAAAAAAGCCGATCCAGCCACTCAGGAGGTACTCTATGCGCAAAGCCCATGCTGCCTCAACTTCGGAAGCATCTGCTGTTCTCGAATCTACATCAGCTAACCAAATTAGGTAGTCTTCAGACAAGCCATTCTGGCGTTTCTTTTGTAAGACTTTTACCCGTTTATTTGGCGAAAGCCCCATCACAAGTGCCTCGGTCGACTGATCTGATTCAGGAACATAAACCAGCCCGTACTCTATAGGGTAGCTGATATCTTGGCGCTTCAAGCTTTCCCCTATCCCCAGTAAGAACAAGGCAAATTGCCAAATCTGCTGTACCCAAGCTGGCATGCTGTCAAGGTCAAAATTTGCGGAAGCAGGATCAGAAAGGACTTTGTAATCTTTGTGATTTTGAAATACCCAGAGCATAAACTGTTGGTCAGTTGTCATGGTTTCTGGACGCAAAAAATTGTTGTTCAAAGCTTTAGCAACATCGTGCTTGTACTTAGGGCGATCGTTTATTCCATAGAATTTATACAAATCATTGAGTAGACATAGCACGAAACAACGCGTAGTATCAGAGATAAAGCGAATATTTTTTTGCTCCTGATTTAGCTTTATATCATCGCGAAGTGCCCGAAGTTTGGTCTGGATCGAACTAGCTAGAATGTTTTCTATGCGTTTCGCTTCCGCTAAAACACGCTCTACACGCCCATCCTGCTGTATACGCTGCAAGAGCAAGCCAATGTCTTCAAAGTATTTACGAAAGTATATGGAGAGGTTAAAAAGCAAGGAGTCCCTGAAAAAAGTACTTTGCACCAGTTTGTTGGTCTCTTTACGCTCTTCAAAAACCAGGAATGGATTTTTTACTTCATAATCCTTACGGGAAAATCGTGGCAAGATGCCAATCTGGACGTCAATTGTTTTCTCTAGGTATTCGACAATCACTTTGTGCGGGGTTAGAAATATCGGCACAGCACCAAATTTGTAGACGGCAACAGCGGTCCGATTATCCTTGTAATAATCGTCTAAAATCTGGCAAGCGACTTTTTTGTAGGCAACTAAACGATTTTGGCCGTGGTGAATTTCTGCTCGAATAGCTCTTTTGAAGTCATGGAAGTGTTCTACTCTCTTTTGATCAAGGAGTCTTTGTAATGTGTAGTTGTGATCATCTACCAGCAGAATATTTCTTTGTTGGATATCACCTTCTGGAAGGACACTATAACTCAAAAAGCCATGTGAGATAAACAGATCCTTTTTACCATTTTCACTTTGAAGATAAATTGAAAAGAGATCAGGGTAAGCATACTGGGATTTTTTGGTAGCAATTAAGGTCATGTAGTAGCTCTAATTTTGAATGGTATTGCTTTTTTGATTTCCACAAAATGGATATTCTTATAAAACTAATATTTATTTGAAATAATCACCTTATTTAATCCGTATATCCTACACAATTATTAAGGGAACCCTTCAACAAACACTAGATAATGTACACATCAAGAACAGCACTTTTTTAATTTTTTACCAAACTTGTAATTATTTAAACTACTCATTCGTCAACCTATTATATCACAGCATCCCGTGTGTTCAACATTAGTTTGGGTGTTGCAAAAAAGAAGAAAAAATTATGGAAACCAAAGGACTCAATTCAAACCAAGGGCGTACTGTGCCCCTACCACAACGTAGTAATGAAATTGAAAAAACTGCTGGAATTTTTATCCCGATTTTACTCGATGACCCCTATCGGTTCGAGGCCCTACATGACTATGTACTGAAGAATAAACGTTCCGATGAAGAACTAATGAATTTAATATTGGAACAATATGATGATTGCAACTATGAAGACCTGGAAAATATGATTATCACATTATGCGGTTTCCGCATCATTGCCAACGAAAACCAAATTACTTCTGCTTATGAATTAGATCAATATTTCGAAGAAATTCAACAAAAACGCAAGAAACCCGAAGCCGAAAGGAACGATTTTAGAGAATAACGCATTCTAAAATCAAAGCAAGTTCTGCAGGACTCGGATACAGTATAGGAAGAGAATTAGGTCTAAAACCACAAGTAATATTGTTAACTAAATACCTTTTTCATGAATTCTGAACCAACAATTTGCCTGCAGTACATCGTAGATCACTACTACGATCAATTGCTTGCCTTTACCATTGCCATTTGTGCAAAGTATGGCATCTATCAAAGAGAAGATGCAGAAAGTGTGTTACAGGACATTATGATTAAAATCCACCGCAACCTTGGCAAAATCAACGCACAACCGGAAGACAAGCGCCTGAATTACATTTTTTCCATGATCAAAAATCATTTGATCGACTTGCTACGACGGTCTAACAAAATTGACTACAATAGCGATGTAATTACCGATTACAACGAATTGCTTTCCAATGAAGATCATCTTTACACTGTCAACAAAGATTTGATTGAAAAAATACTTAGCGATTTGACTGATTTTGAAGCTAGCTGCATTGTACTTCATGCAGAAGGATATTCTCAAAAAGAAATTGCAGTGCAGCTCGATTCAAAGCCCAGTACAGTAGGCGTTACGATCTACCGACTTAGAAAGAAAATCATAGCAAAATATGGAGGCCAGTACCGTGATGAGTAGGTACATCGGTCTTCATATTACATTTAGTTGAAATTTCCGAGCTGGCTAAAACGTCATACCAGTACTAACATGTCGAAACTTGTTCAACTAAATTGCTTATGAAAATTTCCACAACAAACCCATCCATCGAACCGCAGCTACTTGCATTTACAAAAGGACTATGCGCGAAACACAACTTATCACAAGAGAAAGCCGAAGCACTATTGACCAAAGCTAGAGAGGATATTGATGCAACAACTTGGAAACAGAAGGAAAGGAAGATTATTGCCGCTCTTAAACAAGAAATAGAAAAGCTAATAGATTAGAATCTGCTGAAGTAAGTTAAATATCCAAAAACATGACTGCGTCTTTTCACTCAGAAAGGACGCAGTCACAAATTTATTCTTCTCCACTACCATTCAAAAACTCCTCACGCTCACGCTTATTGAGTTTTAAAATGGCACCTTTATGCTTTTTCACTTTACGCTGAATCGTATCGTGATAAGAACGCTCCATCTCAATCACAACCTGGTATACACCTTCATAAACTTCTTCTGATTGGTGTACTTCTATTTGATCAGCGTGGTCTTTTACAATCTGATCAATTGCTTGCTTGTGCTCGTCTGAGGCTTGGACGACGATGCGATACGCCCTTTTTTTATTTGCCTTGCCCATGTCGAATATTATTTTGAATGTGTTGCTTAAATGGTTTCGAGCAGCAAAAATACCTTTTTCCGCTAAAAACAATACTTTTGAGCCCCTATTGTTTGACTTTCCAAACAAAAAACGGATACCTTATTCTCCTGATGCATACTCTACTGTCGCTCCGCTGATCGTATGACCAAAGAAAATCGCATTCGCAAATAACTTGTTTGTACCATACCAAAATGCTCTGAAATTGGGGTTGTCAGCCATACAAACTACTCTACCTGAGCCAATTCCACTCACCACCACAGAAGCACTACCATTCATCGCTTTGCGATTTTCAGCCTTGATATATCCACTCAACAGGGCATCATCGGTGTATACTACAGGGGATGCGTAAACATTTTGTGTAGGTTCAAAAAAGAGGGTTCCACGACGGAATAATGGCAATTTTTCTCGGCTGTAGCCAAATGCAAGCGGATGCGTTAAGTCCATCATACCTTCGACTATCGCTCCGCCAATTACCCGACTGCCTCGATCTCGAGAGGCTTTTGCATAAGGCCTGCGGCCACTGCTATTGTCCTGATCGCTTACCTTTCTGAAATTGAGATTGGCTAGTCCATTATTTGCTGCCCATCGGGCTGCACGTTTAACCGCCACCAACGTTCCGCCATTGCGTACCCAATCTTTGAGATCGTTTACCCCTCCTTTCGAAATCCCTCTGTACGAGCCGTCTACCATGATTAAGGTATTGTAGCGACTGAGATCAATACGCCCGACATCTTCCGTTTCAGCCATCGTTACTTCTACATCATACCGAGTATCTAACAAATGCCAAGCTTCGCCTGCTTCATAAGAAGAAACCCCATCGCCAACCAATAACAATACTCTTGGCATTCGAAGTGCTTCAAAATCTCGACTTCCGAAATCTAGTCCGACTTGCGTCAAACCACTATCTTCATCAAAAATTTGTACGCCGCTTTCGCGAGATGCCGTTTGTACTAGCTGATAGATTTCATTGGCATTATAATTCTGATTCTGAACGGGTATCATGATCGTTCCTCGCTTGTATTTTCGGTTTTGTGTCTGCAATTCTCCTTGAGCGACCTTGGCGCGAAGGCCGTTTTTCAACAAATAATTTAGCGCCTTTGGCGCGAAATATTCATTCCATTCAAAAAGATAGGCGTACTCACTAAACTCTGGTGCTAAACGTGGTTTCTGTGGACTCAACCCACTAACGGCTGTACCCAACAAATCTGGTGCAAAATCTCGTTTCATTACCGCATCATACTCAATATTAAAGGCTAGTGGAAGTGTCCAGCTACTCACATCATAAAACAGACTGTCTTCAAATGTGGTTATGGTTTCAAATACGCCTCTCACCATTCGGTATTGATTTTGCTCACATGGAACAACAAAAGCATGTTCCGGAGAATAGGTCTTTCCACTAAAATCGAGACTTCGATTCAATCGATATACCTCAATTTGGTGTCTTCTCAACACTTCGATAAATGCATGCAATCGCGCCTTGTCATTAGGTTCTTGAAATACAAAAGCTTTTAAATCGTTCCTACGTGTTTCTTCCAGAGCATTAGCATAAAACTCTCGTTGAAACGTCAGAATTTCTTCCCGCAATTCATAGGCTGCTTTTTGGGTAGAAATCGAAGTTTTCACTTGATTCCGAATCGTAAACGGGAAACTTAAAAGGCCATTCTCTGTATCCTGCAAATGCCCTCTTGCACTAGCTTGCTCAAACAAAATTCCAATACAACCATTCGCATCCGGATAAGTAGATCCTTTACCCAAATAAAAATCATCATAGCCTTCTTCCGAGTAGTACAAAGAACCGATTTCATCCAAAGCTACAGCATGAAACTCAGCTATCTTTCCCGTTAATTCTTGGTTCTTTTCAGGTGTTACCGGGTTAATCCGAGTTGGCTCCCCCGGCATAAAAAAGAAGGTACTATTGGTTCCCATTTCATGATGGTCTGTTAAAATATTTGGCTTCCAATCATGAAATACTTGAATTCGTCCCTGGCTTTCTGGATGTTGCAACAATAACCAATCTCTATTCAAATCAAACCAATAATGGTTGGTACGGCCTCTTGGCCACTCTTCATTGTATTCCCGATCCTGAGAATCACTCGTCAAGTTTTTATTCTTGTGCATATTCACCCAAGTTGAAAAACGATGGAAACCATCTGGATTAAAACAGGGGTCCAACAAAATGACTACATCATCGAGCATACGCTCTACTTCTCGATTTTTGGCGGCAGCCAGATAATAAGCGTAAAGCAAGGCTGCATTTCCTCCACTTGGCTCATTTCCATGTATGCTATAACCTTGGTAAATGACAATCGGCTGGTCACCTACTTCCGTAAAACGCCTGGAATCACTCAATGCTTGGTGCGCTTCCTTTATTTCATTTAGTCGTTTATGGTTGCGCTCTGATGTCACAGTCAGATAAACCAAAGGGCGATTTTCGTGCGTCCGCGCGTATTCTGTCAAGGTGATACGTGGCGAAACATCAGCCAATGCACGTATATATGCCAGTTGCTGATCATGACTCACATGCCACTCTCCGATCTGATACCCCAGAAAAGCCTCTGGCGTAGGAATATCATCATCATAATTAATATCGGGCAAAAAATAGGTTAATGGTTGCTTTTGAGCCATCAAGGTGCTCATCGTCAACATCAAAAGAAACAGTAGTAAATATCTTCTTTGCATATCGTCTGGTATTTATTTTTAAATGATCAATTAAGGTCTGATGCGAATGTATGAACCAGCAACGCTGTCTGCACTTGCTACTCGGCCACAAGTGACCATCGAGAACGATAAAAATAGAAAACTGCTGAATTTGTTAAAAATGTAAGTGACGAATCAAAATAATAAACATGGGAAATTTGTCAACACAAATTGACCTAACTAATTGATGATAAGCTTATTATAAAATCACTTTGCATAGACTCAATAAAATTTCCTTGTTTGTAATTCCGTCTAACGATTTAGGTATAAGAAAGCATTACTGCGCTACAAATATCTCGATTTAAACAGTTTATCAAAAGATTGGTTCTTAATTTTAGAAATGGACAGCAGTAAGCCTTTGCTTTCGCAAAATTCGCCATATATGACAATCGAACAAAACGGCATCCCGGAATACAAATTGGAAGTTCCTCATCAGTTGGAGCCCCAGTTTGTCATCAAACGAATGGAAGACATCGAAGACAAGCGTGAAGCAGCGACTGAAAAAGCACATCGACACGAATATTTTGTAATTCTTTGGGTAGAGGAAGGAAAAGGCACTCACTTTATTGATTTTGCGGAGTATCCGCTCGAAAACCAAAGCGTGTTTTTTATTTCACCAGCTCAAATTCATTTGGTTCAACCTGAAAAAACACCTTCCGGCACCGCTATTTTGTTTAAACCCGAATTTTTGCATTTGGTCGGCTTATCAGAGTCTTTTTTGATTGAATCTGGCCTTTTTCATGATTTTGATCACGCACCGATCCAGCTTTCGCCAAATCACCAGCAGTTGCTTACCCCAGTTTGCCAGCAATTGTTTTCTATTCATCAACAAGCAGGTCCACTACAACAAGAGCTGTTAGCAGCTTATCTAAAGGTATTTCTTCTTCATTCTATTCAGATTCGGACCACCCAGCTTCCGGAAGCCAATAGCCATAGCCGGCATCAAACCATCATTTGCGATTTCCGTAAATTACTCGACCACAACTACCAGGAAAAACACAAAGTTTCGGATTACGCAGATGCCATGCACCTCACTCCCAACCACCTAAACGAGGTTATCAAAAAGAATACCGGAAAAACGGCCAAGGAGCATATCCAAAACCGGCTGATTATGGAAGCGCAGCGCAATGCTTTGCATACAGACTGCACCTTACAAGAAATCACCTACCACCTCGGCTTCAAAGATCCTGCGCATTTCAGCAAGTTTTTCAAAAAGCACAATGGCATGACGTTCCAAGAATACCGCAACCAGGTAAGGAATATCTACCAATAATTTTGTGTGGTGCTTCTAACAGCAAAAAGTATATTTGCGCATCAAAAAGTAAATTATGTTTACATTCTTAATCATCTTGGTCTGGAGTCTTTTTGGAGCTATGCTCTTCTTGAATGTTTACTTTCGGGTAAAGGTCTTTAAAGTATACAAAGTACTGGTTCAAAATGAAGTAGAATTCGGTGCTGCCCATATCTTCAACCCTCAGAAAATGGAAGAAGAAATTATTCCCAGATATCCACAATTCGAGCAAGAAATCCGCACCTTTGTCAGCCACATGAAATACTCTATCCAGATGGCCACTGTTCTGATCGCTCTGATCACTTTATTTGGCGCAATTCTAATGTACTTTCGTTGATGATGTGCTCATGTTTGATCGGGTGATGTACTCATGTTTGATCGGGTGATGTACTTATGTATGATCGGGTGGTGTGCTCATGTTTGATCGGGTGATTTTTTTATGTATGATCAGGTGATGTGCTTATGTGTGATGGCTAATCAAAATATCATACATCATACATCAAAAAATCAAATATCAATACATCAAAAGATCATACATCAAAATATCAAACATCAATACATCAACCATCATCCTCCTGTCACAAAAACCCACCATAAAAAGTAGTTCCCTGATTTAGATCGTAGGTATAAGTTTTTTCTCGTACTTTTACCGCGTTTTTCAAACACTCGAAAAAATCGAATCATGTTAAAAATAGGGGTTCTGGGCGTTGGCCACTTAGGTAAAATTCATTTGAAATGTATTCAACTGGCAAGTGATAGTTATGAATTAGTTGGTTTTTATGATCCTAATCAGGATATGGCTTCCAAAGCAGCTGAGCAATACCAAACCAAAGCTTTTGAAAGCCTTGAAGATTTGTTCGCAGCCGTAGATGTAGTCGACATTGTAACCCCAACTACTACACACTTCGAACTGGCTAAAAAAGCTATCGAAGCCGGTAAACACTTGTTTATCGAAAAACCTGTCACTCATACCCTCCAAGAAGCCGAAGAACTCGTGCGTTTGGCGGAAGCCAAAGGAATAAAAATACAGGTAGGACATGTCGAACGCTTCAACCCGGCTTTGTTGGCGCTTGAAGATAGTGTCATCGACCCCATGTTTATCGAAGCGCACCGTCTGGCCGTTTTCAACCCAAGAGGAACCGATGTCTCCGTAATTCTTGATCTTATGATCCATGATCTGGATATCCTGCTGAGTATGGTCAAGGCAGAAGTCAAATCTGTCAATGCCAGCGGTGTAGCGGTAGTTAGTGACACCCCAGATATTGCCAATGCCCGAATCGAGTTTGAAAATGGCTGTGTTGCAAACTTGACAACCAGCCGAATTTCTGTAAAGCAAATGCGCAAAGTGCGTCTTTTCCAAAAGGATGCCTACATTAGTCTTGACTTTCTTGACAAACAAGCCCAGATCATTCGGTTGTATGACGAAGGCAGCGAAAAGATGCCGACAGACGCTAACTTAATGGAACTTCATACCAAAAAAGGTATTAAATATATCCACATGGATAGCCCGGAAATTCAATCAGTCAATGCCATCAAAATGGAACTCGAAACATTTGCGGAAAGCATCGAACAGAATACGCGCCCCAAAGTAAGTGTTGAAGATGGCTATAAAGCGCTTAAACTCGCTTACCAAATCATTGATGAGATTAAACGCCGTAATTCTGCTTTGGTCATATAGGCTGCATAATTACCCAGTAACCGAGCTACTAAAAAGATGTCTTGAACGTCTTTTTTAAGAAAAAGAAAAACAGATATGAACCTGACACGCTTCTTATTGTTGCTAATCGGACTTGCAAGCTTCGCTGCCTGCGATATTATCAATCCTTCAGAAGAAATTCCGGCCTATATTTATGTCGAATCTTTTGAATTACAAACCACTGCCAGCCAGGGAACTAATTCGGCCAAAATTACCGAAGTTCACGTTAGTGTAGGCCCCAACTTTATCGGTGCGTTTCCACTACCTGCGCTGATTCCGGTACTCGAAAACGGCGACCAGGAAGTAGTGCTAAGCGCAGGGATCAAAGATAACGGCATCAACAGCACCCCGGAAATCTATCCTTTCTATGACACCTATGAAACGGTTGTCAACCTGCAACCAACAGAGATAGATACGCTTCGCCCGGTTATTCAGTACAATCCAAATGCCAAATTTGCCTTCGTCGAAGCGTTTCAGTCCAATGGCCATATCTTTCAATTTAATGAAACAGGCCCACAAATCATGATTACAAGTGATGGGGCTTTTGAAGATAATTCTGCACGAATTCAACTGACTAGAGATCAACCGGAGGTGGAAATTGCCACCAATCTCTTCTTCGAAGATATTTATGATACGGATCTGCGCTTGTACCTCGAAGTCAATTACAAATCAGAAGTACCCGTTATTTTTGGGCTCACTGGCCTGACTAGCAGCACCCAAGTATTGGGCTCTCGCTTGTACAATCCAGGTTTTTCACCTAAAGAAGTATGGAATAAGATTTATTTCAACCTCAGTGGACTCGATCCCCTAAATGAATTTAATGGCTATCGGGTCGGATTTTATGGTTTTATCCCCGAAGAAGATGGAGAACTAACATTAGAAGAAGCAAATATCTGGTTAGACAATATTAAGTTAGTTCACTTTTGATAAATTTGAGCCGCAATTAGCAGAACTGATAAGAACAGCAACGATCTATTTCTATGATGACCAAAAAGCGTCGCTTACATACCTTTTATTATAAAGTAACAGACTTTGTCACTGCGATGCTGTCTTGGGCACTTTTTTTCCTCTATCGCAAAAGAATTGAAGAAGGGCTCATTCAGGAAGATGTACTCAATGACCCCAATTTTTGGTATGGTACACTAATTATTCCTATCGGCTGGGTGCTATTCTACTCTATTTTTGATCAGTACAAAGATATCTATCGGATGAGTCGCCTGGCGACCCTTACTCGCACGCTCTTTCTTTCTTTTTTTGGGGTTTTATTCCTATTCTTTGCATTGATACTTGATGACTTGGTCACAGATTATACGACCTACTACAGCTCTTTTACTACACTGTTTCTATTGCATTTCTCCTTTACCGGGATTACCAGAATGTTTATTCTCACACGTGCCTCCCAAAGGCTCAAAGCAGGAGAAATCACCTATAATACTTTAATCATTGGTGGCAACAAAAATGCACTGGACTTATACGAAGAAATTTCCGGGCTATCAAAAGGACTGGGACACAAATTTATCGGTTTTGTTGATACCAATGGCAATAGCAATAATGACCTGAAAGATCATCTACCCATACTCGGTAAAGTAGAAGAACTTGACGATATTATCAAACAACACAATGTCGAAGAAGTCATCATAGCGATAGAAACATCCGAGCACAACCGCTTACGCGAAATACTAAACGTGCTTTTTGATTTTGATAATCAGGTACTCGTCAAAATCATACCCGATATGTACGATATCATGTTGGGAACCGTACAGATGAACCACGTTTATGGCGCCGTACTCATTGAGATTAAACAAGACCTCATGCCCAAGTGGCAGCGCCTTGTTAAAAGACTAATCGACATTTCGGCATCTATGGTTATGCTACTCCTCCTCTCCCCCATTTATCTTTATGTGGCTATTCGGGTACGATTGTCTTCGCCGGGGCCCATCATCTTCCAACAAGAACGCATCGGCCTCAACAGCAAACCTTTTGTGATTTACAAGTTTCGATCGATGTATACTGATGCGGAAAAACACGGCCCGCAGCTCTCAACAGACGGCGATAACAGATGTACACCTTGGGGCGCAGTGATGCGGAAATGGCGACTCGATGAGCTTCCGCAGTTCTGGAATGTCCTCAAAGGCGATATGTCCCTGGTAGGCCCTCGCCCCGAACGGAAGCACTATATCGAACAAATAGTCAGAGAGGCTCCACACTACAAGCATTTGCTAAAAGTTCGGCCGGGTATCACTAGTTGGGGACAGGTAAAATATGGCTACGCCTCAAATGTAGAACAAATGTTACAACGCCTTAAATTTGATATTCTCTACATCGAAAATATGTCGCTGGCACTCGATTTCAAGATCATGTTTTATACCGTATTGGTGCTCCTGCAAGGGAAAGGTAAATAACCACCATGCAACTACATTTACAATTTGATCAGCATTCTATTCAATTTGATCCTTCTGTACAGCAGACTTATGAGCATCCATTGGCTAGCATTCACTTTCGTGAAATACCACACCCACTCGGTCATATCTGGCAGCTCAAAATCAAGCCCCAGCAGCCACTTCTACTCCAACAATTTCGCTTGACGACTACGCCTTCAGTCGCTTCATCCGAATATTT
>JALEHC010000654.1 GCA_022763215.1 Saprospiraceae bacterium | reverse complement strand
TCAAACCAGGCATGGGTATCTTTCCAATTGATCTTAAATTTTTCGCCTTCCCAATGACTAAGCGTTGCATTCAATAATGGCGCATCCGGAAATTCTAATTCCAACTGCTTGTCTTTTTTCACAACTTTGATTACACCATACATATTACAGCGGTAAGTACCCGCATAATCCGACAAGGCTAGAGAAGACTTGTTTTTGGCATCACGCATAAGCGCGCGCTCTTCCAGCATTACTTTGCGTTCTTCTTTAGCATCCATCTCGTATTTGATCAATTCTTTGCTCCAGTCTTTCATCGGGCGCTCCAAGTAGCGATCAACAATATAGTTAGTCAGTGCAGAACTGATCCCTTTCATGCTATTCGTCAGTACGACAATTCCAAGGTTCTCATCGGGCACCATCACTACTCGGCTATACATACCATCATAACCGCCACCGTGGCTCACGATCATGCGTCCGGCATAATCCGCTAATCCCCATCCCAGGCCATAACCACTAAAATGACGACCTTCATAATTTTGCTTCGCCCATTCGCTTACTTTTCGGCTATTGTGCAAGGTCCAGAACTCATTCTGAATATCTTTTGAAAAAATATCGCGGCCACCATCCAGTTGTAGCTGCATCCACTTGAGCATATCATCGGTGCATGAAATGACGCCTCCAGCAGCACCCATATTATCCCAGTTGGTCCACGAAATCGGCACATTGGTGCCATTGACTGGTTTGTGTGGCGTAGCCACATTCTGAACCATCATCAATTCATTGGTACTGGTTTGAGTACGATTCATATTCAATGGCCCAAAAATCCGGTCATTAATAAATGTGGCCCACGATTGGCCACTCACTGCTTTGATCACTTCTCCGGCTGTGATAAACATCAAATTGGTATAGCCATAACCTGCTCGGAAGTCATATGCTTTTTTTACACTTGCGGCTCGTTTGATGGTCTCTTCAGCCGAATATTTACTTTTATACCAGATGACATCGCCGCTAAATGTGCCCAAACCTACCCGATGACACAGCAAATCTCTGACCGTCGTATGTTCACTAACATAGTCGTCATACAACTGAAAATAAGGCAAATGCTTTTTTACCGGATCATCCCAATCGAGTTTGCCTTCTTCTACCAGTATACCGATGGCTGCTGAAATGAAGGCTTTTGTATTGGAAGCAATCGCAAACAGCGTTTTTCCATCTACCGGACGGTTTTGGCCAGCCACCTGGCTACCAAATCCTTTGGACATAACGACTTGTCCGTCTTTAATAATTCCCACGGCGAGTCCTGGTACTTTCCAGTCCATCCGAGCTTTTTCGATGTATTTTTCAATATCCTGTACTTGCTTATTTTGTGCCTTTGCGGCAAATGGAACAATAGCTACCATACAAATAAGCAGGAAAAGGAATTGTAACTTTGTACGTATCATGTCAAGTATTTTTTGAGTCAGTATTGAATGCCAATATAAGCACAAATGTCTCATTCCCGAACCTCTTGAATATGATTTATCATTAGCTTTGTGTTATGGAAACACAAAAGATACCCAGACACATTTTACCGCTTATCGTTTTCTCTCAATTTGCGGGTACTTCTCTTTGGTTTGCTGGCAATGCAGTCATCGCTGATCTTCAAAAAGCTTTGCAATTGGGCGATTACAATGCCCTGGGCGATATGACCTCGGCTGTTCAGTTGGGCTTTATCGCGGGCACTTTTGTTTTTGCATTGCTATCTATAGCCGATCGCTTTGCCCCAACCCGGGTATTTTTGATGTCGGCACTGGTGGCCTCCCTGTGCAATTTGGGGGTATTCTTTTTGTTGGACTATGGGCTAGCGGTTGTCCTATTACTTCGTTTTGCAACGGGCTTCTTTTTAGCAGGTATTTATCCAGTGGGTATGAAAATTGCGGCAGACTGGTATGCCAAAGGCTTGGGTAAAGCATTGGGATATTTGGTGGGAGCCTTGGTGCTGGGCACTGCTTTTCCACACTTGATACGTGCTTTTTCCGGCGATCTGCCTTGGCAGGTAGTGATTCTTACCACTTCTTTGGTGGCTGCGATTGGTGGCATATTATTGTTTTGGCTGGTGCCAAATGGGCCTCATCGAAAAAAAGGTGCTCAATTTGAATGGAATGCCATTACACAGATTTTTAAATTTCCTGCTTTTCGCTCGGCTGCTTTCGGTTACTTTGGACACATGTGGGAATTGTATGCCTTTTGGGCATTTGTACCTCAGATTTTGGCCTTGAGCCAAATGACTGAGCCGGAACAGTTGTCGCTCTGGTCTTTCATCATTATCGCAATGGGAAGTATAGGCTGTATCATTGGCGGATATTGGTCATTGAAGCAGGGGAGTGCGGCTGTCGCCAAATGGATGTTATTGACCTCTGGTGTAATGTGTTTGTTGTCGCCGTTTTTATTTGCGTTACCGCAAATACTGTTTTTACTTGCTTTGCTGATTTGGGGCTTTGCCGTGGTAGGCGATTCGCCTCAATTTTCTACGCTGGTAGCGCGTACCGCGCCAAAACAGTACGTGGGCACAGCTCTGACGATTGTCAATTCTATTGGTTTTGGCTTGACCATATTCAGTATACAGTTATTGACCTATTTGACGGAAGTCATGGACCCGCGATATATCTTTTTGTTTTTATTGCCGGGGCCTATCTTGGGGCTGTTGGCCAGACCATCTACAAAAGTTGGATAAAGTCGATATTGAGCTCAAAGCTTTCCGCTTTTTTATTGCCAATTAAAAAGGCAACTTCTGCTATAGATTCAGCCGGAAAGTTAGGCATTCTTAGTTTTCGCCCTCTGAAAGTAGGGTAGAAGTCCTTCAAACTGAGCTTAATTTCTTGCCATTCTCCATTGGTTTCGAAATATTGAATGTAAGAATGTTGATCTGATAGATCCGATTTTAGTCGGAATTGGTAGCGTTTGCCATCTCCTTTGACGCGCAAAAGTACATGCGTATGTCCTTTGATAGATATGGGTTCGAAGCGATTTCGGACACTTGAAAAGCCACCATTGTTTTCCAGTGAAACATCTCCATGAAACTGGGCAAAACCAGATTCATTCCACTCAAAGTGGCCCTCTGACAAGCCTCCCATTACGCCATCATCTACTACGCGCCAGCCATCCATCGTTCCAGGAACTTCAAAATTGAAAAGTATCATTGGTGCTACCATAAGAAATAATCGTATACAAAATATTAGCAAAATGAATTTAGTTTTAAGTTCGTAATATGGTAGGTACAACCATAAGTGAGCGAGTATGTTTAGCAGATGAAAATTTATTCGTTTTTCCTGCCATTATCCATATCTTTGCAGACCTCGCGGGCGTTCTGCCCGCTCAAATAAATGAGACC
>JALEHC010000653.1 GCA_022763215.1 Saprospiraceae bacterium | reverse complement strand
TTTATTCCACTTTTCACGCGACTACCATGACCGAAAAATATGACCGTATCGGTAAGCAGTATAATACAACCCGCAAAACTGATCCCTATCTGCTCAGCCGTATGCAACATTTGTTGGCTCCCGCTTCGGGAAAATCATACCTCGACATTGGCTGTGGCACAGGCAATTACACCATTCCAATGGCTTCAAAAGGTGCTAAGTTTATTGGTGTAGATCCCTCCGACCAGATGTTGCAGCAAGCTGTTGCTAAATCCGCCACTTTCGTGGAATGGCGCAAAGGGCACTCAGAAGCCACCGGGCTCGACGAGCACTCCGTCGATGGTATCTTAGCCAGCCTGACCTTGCATCATTGGCCTGATTTGGCGAAAGCCATGACTGAGCAGTACCGCGTTTTAAAAGCCGGAGGAGCAATGGTCATTTTTACCTCCACCAAATCTCAGATGGAGGGCTATTGGCTACGCCATTATTTCCCACAAATGCTGCATGACTCTATCGAACAGATGCCAGCTTTCGCGGAAATACAAAGTGCACTTACACAGGCCGGATTTACGATAACGGAAATCGAGAAGTACTTCATTCAAGCTGATTTACAAGATCAGTTTTTGTATTGTGGCAAGCACCAGCCAACACTTTACCTTGACCCAGCTATTCGAAATGGGATTTCTTCCTTTTCAGATTTATCGCGTAAAGAAGAAGTGCAACAAGGTTTGGCAAAACTAGAAGCAGATATTCGAGATGGCAGCATCCAAGCAATTATTCAGGAATTTGAAAATGACAAAGGTGATTATCTTTTCATTCGAGCAAAAAAATAGATGATTTTCCAATAATTGAATCAGTCTAATGCTTCCAAAGTGAACTTAGCATTTATTTTTGAGGAACTTTCTGCAAATCAATCGTGGTTAAGTTCAAAAACCAAATCTATGTTTCCATTACACTGCCAAACGAAAGACGGCATTCCTTTTGTTATTCGGGAATGTGAAGAAAGCGACGCAGCCAGAGCTATACAATTTGTCAAACAAATCGGTGATGAATCAGATTTTTTGACATTTAGCGGCAGCGATTTTAACGTAAGTGTGGAAGAAGAAGCCGAAAATTTCAAAAAACACAAAGAATCCCCCAACCAAATTTTCCTCCTGGCTGAAACCGATACTGAAATGATCGGCCTCATGAGTCTGGAGGCGAGTCCCAAACCGCGCCTACGGCACCAAGGCGAATTTGGTATTTCTGTCAAAAAGGCATATTGGGGAAAAAGCGTTGGCGCCCAGATGATTCAAAGCATGATCGATTGGGCGAAGGCGGGTGGCATTATCCGAAAAATAAACCTCCTCGTCCGTCAGGATAATGTGCGAGCACAAGGCCTCTACAAAAAGCTCGGCTTCGAACAAGAAGGGCTCATTCGAAGAGATCTCTTTACGAAAGGCCAGTTTTATGATGCTTATTTTATGGGCATGTTGATTTAATAGAAGTAAGTTCCCGACCATCTTATGTGTGGAGGAAACGTCCTTCACACAAACTTAACCTCCGCCTTCCACTACATTCACCGGTGAAGCCCTAAATTTGCTGCTTAAATGAATGGAACGTGAGAATAATTTATCTATCCTTTTTTATGGCATTGAGCCTTGGGCTTTACATGGCATGTCAGTCAGAAACAAAGCCCGTCAGTAAGGCACAAGCAGAACAATTAGCCAAAATTCATTGTGCATCATGCCATCAATATCCTGAACCGGAATTACTCAATAAAGCCTCTTGGAATGAGCATATCTTGCCACGTATGGGATATATGATGGGCGTACTGCCAGAAGATAGTATTGGCCCCAATTATATCGAGCAAGCAGCTCGAAAGGTTGCTTTTCAAAATCCAATGCTTTTTCGGAAAAGTACTTCCCTAAGCAAGGCAGAATGGAAAGCTATTCGCAATTTTTATGTAGAACAGGCACCAGCCAACCCCATCGAAGCACCTAAAAAAGAAGTCACAAACGCACTCCCTTTATTTGAAGTAAACATACCAGCGTTACGCCTTTCTCCGCCCTCTACGACTATGGTCAAAATGATGGATAATCGCTTATTTATTGGTGATGCCAATACCAAACGCATGTACCAGTTTGATCAAAATATGGAATTACAAAATGCCGCCAACTTAAGGGAAGGGCTGGTTGATTTGGTCGAAACACCGAGCAGTTTTTTGGCAACACTCATGGGTTCCTTCTCTCCTACCGATGCAGGCACGGGCATGTTACTCTCGCTTCCCAAAACACCACAGGGGCGCGTGCAAGTTATTCTCGACTCTCTACGTCGGCCGGTACATTCCAATTTTGCAGACCTTAACGGCAACCAACGTATGGACATCATCACTTGCGAGTTTGCTAAATGGACCGGCTGTTTGTCGTGGTGGGAGAATACGCCTTCCGGCGAAATGAAACAACACTTACTTCGCAACATGCCAGGTGCCATCAAGGCCTATGTCTATGATTTCAACAAAGACAGTCGACCGGATATTGCTGCTTTATTTGGCCAAGGCGATGAAGGTATATTCATTTATTACAATCAAGGAAATGGCCAATTTAAGGAAGAAAAAGTATTAAGCTTCCCGGCATCTTATGGTTCCAGCTATTTCAATTTACTTGATTTTAATCAGGATGGACATGTAGACATTGTGTATACCGCCGGTGACAATGCCGACTATCCACCACCCGTAAAAGCTTATCATGGTATATATGTTTTTCTGAATGACGGCAACAATCAATTTGAGCAGCATTTCTTTTATCCGATGTACGGCGCCTACGGCGCCATCCCTGCCGACTTTGATTTGGATGGAGATATTGATATGGCGGCTATTTCCTTTTT
>JALEHC010000652.1 GCA_022763215.1 Saprospiraceae bacterium | reverse complement strand
GAAGAACGCTTGAAATTTCACCAACCCAAATTGATGGAATACGTCAAGCAAGGCGGTACGATGATTGTGCAGTACAATACCAGTTTCCGCTTGAAAGTGCCTATGGATGAGTTAGCACCTTATCCGATTAAAGTGTCTCGTGACCGGGTATCGGTGGAAGAAGCGGAAGTTCGTTTTTTAAAGCCTGAACATCCGGTGCTCAACTGGCCAAATAAGATTACCCAAAAAGATTTTGATGGCTGGGTACAGGAAAGAGGTTTGTATTTTCCGAATGAATGGGATGAGCGTTTTGATGCTATACTTTCTTCTAATGACCCAGGCGAGAGTGCTAAAGATGGGGGACTTTTGGTAGCTAAGTATGGCGAGGGCCATTACATTTATTCCGGATATAGTTGGTTTAGAGAATTACCAGCTGGGGTGCCAGGCGCATTCCGCTTGTTTGCCAACTTGATTTCGATTGGTAAAGACAAATAAGGTCGCCCTTTGCGGGCAAAAAAAATGCGCCATTGCTAAGCAGTGGCGCATTTTTTTTTGAAGCAATTTGAGTTTACCTCATCTTTGGACGACGACGTTTTGATTTCCCTCCGCGCATCATACCTCCTCCTTGGCCACCCATGCGGTTAGCAGCTTTCATCTGTCCGCGCTGTGCCAGTGCTTTTTCAAACTGCAATAGTTGAGCTACAATCGTTGGCTCCGAAACATCGCATTGTTTAGCAGTACGGAAGTGAAGCTTTGCTTGCTGCCACTTGTTTTTGGAAGCAGCGATATTAGCCAGTTGAAGCTGGAGCATAGCTTTTTCGTTATCACTTGGTACATCAATTTCATTCGCCATTTGTAGCCACTTCTCACCTTCGTTGGTGTCTCTTTTGGCCAAAGCGATTGATCCTTTAATCATGTAGTAGTAGGCACGATTGGTAACGTACAACCACTTTGGATTCAAGGTAAGATTGAGTCGCTTTTCGCAACCATCAAAATCTTCGGTTTGCATGAATGTTGCAGCAGACTGCACTGTACCCAAAAGGATGTATCCGGTAAGCAAGATAAGCCCAATCAAAATAAGTGGGAGTGCATACCAAAAACCAAAACCCGGGATAAATGAAAGTATAATCCCGCCAATCAGAAAGATGCCCATGAGGGCAAAACGCAAATAAATATTAATCAAAAACATCTACTCAATTTTTATTCCTGCAAAGGTAAAACATTTATAGAATTCTACTTGCTCCCCTGCTTAAGTACTTTTTTGCTGCATATCTGCTCACCACTTCGCAATTGAATCAAATAGCTTCCACTTGAATAATTGGATAAATCAAGGATTAGTTCAGTTTGACCCGCTGGAAGTTGCGTTTGCAGTAATAATTGACCCAATACATTATAGACCTGCACTTCTACATTTTGGCGCAAAGCCGAACCAAAATAAAGCCCAACTTGGTCTGGTGTCGGATTTGGCGAAAGCCAAAAGCTAGTACCCTGAATTTCCTGAACCGAATCAAATATATCTACTTCAAAAGTTCTTATGGCAGGCGTTTCCACGGAAGTGCCACAATTGTTGAAAGCCGTAACTCGCCAATAATACGTACCTAGCTCTGGCAACTCAGCTAAGCTGAAATTGGTAGCTGTTGTGCTTTCGGACAGAAATAGATCTGAAAAATCAGGCGTAAAACTAACTTCCAGTAAATAATTAGTGGCTTCCGGAACTTCCGACCAGCTAAATTCAGGAATGATATCAAAAAAGACTTCTTCATCCAAAGGCATCACCAAAGTTGGCTGCTCGGTCGGAAGTGGTGCAATGTCGAGACTAATCATTATTGATGCCGTATTGGCTCCATCATCGAGGGTGAATTCCAACTCATAATTCCCTGCTGGTAAAGATGGAATGGATGCATTGATACTGGCTCCGCTCGGTACATCATCCGGATCAATATCATAATTGATTGCTAAGCCAGGCACATCTGGCGTAAGCTGATGGCTAATGCTAAGTGGCGACTCAAAATCTGCACCAATGCTAAGATTGAAGCCCGCCGTATCTAACTCACAAGCAGAAATTGCGTCGATATTACTTTCAAAACTCAAGTCAGGAAAAGTGGTGAAACTACTGACTTCGGAAGTGGCTTGACCACAATCATTGACGGTAATAATTTGCCAATAGTAAGTATTGCCCGTCTCCAAATCCTCAATGGAGGTATTCGTAGCATCCGTGAAATTTAGACTGATGATTGCTTCATCAAAATCAGGTGAAGGAGACAATAATAGAATGATATTGTCCGCAAATTCAGGTGTACTCCAACTGAAAATACCATTCAGAGGAACATTCGTAGCGCCATTCGCCGGATTGAGCAGCGTAACTGCTTGTGGTGAAGGGGCAATTTCAACGGTGATATTGGCCTGATCGGTATTGGTGCCATCTGATGCCACAACACTCAAGTTGTAAATACCAGGCATTCCAAAATCACCCATTTGTAAACCAACAATTGAAGCTGCCTGCGGCTGTTCTGGTGCGATTACAAAATAGGCTCCCATGGGAAGGCCATCCACGCTGATTTCCAGGCTATCACTATTGAAGCCCCCACCAATCAATACATCCAGGAATAAAGTATCCTGAGAACAAGCAATAATATTGTTGTTGAGAGCTGTAACGACCGCTTCTTGTGGGTAGCTTGCGCAAATATCAAGCTTCCAGTCGTTGATACTTCCGCCATCTTGTGCAAAAGCATCATCGACGATCAGTGTCCAGGTACCGCTGGCTGCTTCGCCGATAAATGTTGTAAACGGATCAATCGGCTGGAAATCACCACCAATGGCTTCAAAGCCACCATTGCAGGTGTTTTCGAGTACATCGGCATCATTTTGTGCATTGTCACTTAGCGTAATAAAGATGTCAGATTCATCACAACCAAAATTGGAAGCTGGCACGCCTGGACGGTCAAATAACAATATTTCGGTACCAGATGGGGATACCAATCGTGCGGACAAGTCACCAACCCAGGTATGTGAAATGTCGAGATCGGAGATTGAAATTTCACTGATAAAACCAGGAATATTTACCTCCATAGTGGCACTAACGGTATTGACATCTTCGGAAGAGATTTCAACTGCTTCGCCTCGGTATTCTTGTCGATTACAGAAGATGGCAGCTGTCTTAAAGCTATATGCCGTACTCCAATCTGCTTCGCCGCAAATATTTTGTCCTTTTACCCGCCAAAAATAGGTCGTCTCAGCGTCCAGAGCGATAGCGGTTAAGTCAGAGGTATTTATCGCATTGTCCTCGAAAATAATATTGGTGAAGTCTTCATCTGTTGCTAATTGCAGGTGATAAACTACGCCACCCGCTTGTTGATCCCATTCAAAAGTGGGAGCCAGCGATTGATTAACAGCTTCATTGACCGGTTGTATCAGCGTGCTAATTTCAGGAATTCCGGCAGCTATGGTCAATTCAATGATAGAGCTGGTATTATTTTCGCCATCCGTCCCGCTAATAGTGATTTCGTAAGTTCCGCTTTGCGCAAAGTCCGTATCAAATACCAAGAAATTGGCATTGGTTCCGGGAGCTACCAGTGTATCACTTAAGCTTGCTTGTGTGCCTTGCGGCAAATTGGACACGGTCAGTAATACACTGTCAATAAAATTCTCACTAATCTGTAAATTGAAAATGGCCGTGTCAGGGGCGCAAATAGCCAGCGTACTCAGCGTAGGCGTGACCGACAAATCACAAGCTGATTGAAAACGACCATCTAACTGTGTAATTCCTGTACTTTCTGGATCAAGCCAATCTCTCAGCCTGTTGGATGGCGCACCGCCACCTTCCCACGAAATAGCCATCCAGCCATACGAATCATAGGCATTGTTGCCACAGGCGGCTGCGCCGCCGTGTAACTGACCGATCACTCTTTTTTGATTGTCAAAAATAGGAGAGCCTGAGGAGCCAGGTTCTGTTGTTCCGATATCCCAGTCAGGAATAATAATATGGGTACCATTGGGCACCGGATCAGCTCCAGAGCCCCACTGACCCACATACGACGGGTCAAACTCAAAGCTTATCCGCTTTTCATCTGTACTGGGGTGGTGAATACCGATAATGGTATCTTTGGGAGCCACATTATTGACATCCCAACCTGCAAAAAAAGCATTAGCTGTTTCGGAAACCGGATCGTCCAATTCTACTAAAGTCATATCAGAAGGCGCATAACTGGCTCGATGAATAGCTCCGGAATTGAAGTCAATTAATTGTCCATCACCGGGCGCTCCACTTTCCGGAGAATTGGGTTGCCGACAAACGCTATTCTGAAAATTCCAGTAAACTACCAAGGAGGGAGCATTTCCATCATTCACATTACAGTGGTTGGCAGTCATAAAATATGGGGTACAGTCATTTTCAACATTATTGATCAGAAAGCCGGTACAAAAAGTATTACCATTTAGCCCGTATACCGCAACTGATTGGATAATATCGCGGTACAAATCAACAATGGCAAAGCCATCTTCTGCTCCACAAATCACATCCAGATTACACGAGCCGCTTGCGATTTGGCTAAAGCCAAGAAAATCGTGGTTGACGGCACTGAGGGTAAGCTGAAAACGATTCACATATTCGCTGGGCATCTGAAATTCGAGTACCACTTCGTCTTGCTCAAAAATGGGAGTCCAAAATTGGCCATGCAGTTCATTATCTGCCGGATGAAATGGGCCCATGATGTGCTTTTGAGTTGGATCATACATCACGAATGTACTATTTGGCGGAAGCCAGAAATCAGAAAAGCCAAAATTGAGTGATAAGGCATTTTCTGAGCGGATATTTAGTCGCCAAACCGATCGGCCGTTGCTGAGGTGTTCCCAGAGACCGTGGGTTTGTGGCGTAATATTTACCTCAAAGGTGTGCGCAAATTTGGGAGCTATCCCTGGTGCCCGACGAGCCAATTCCGCTTCCAGAAGTTGCTGGTTATCGAGCGGGGGCATATTTTCAAGGCCAACCATCCCGAGCGGTAGTTGAGTAGGTGCGATGCGTGGATCGAGCGATTGAGCCTGTAAAGAAAATGTCAGGAGTGTCAAAGAGAGAACGTAGAAGATTTTTTTCATACCAGTGCTAAAGTTTGAATGGAATAATAATTTGTAATGCAGTCGAAGTACTTAGTCGGAATTATGAACAGGAGAAATTTTATGTATCCATAATTTTATCCGTCACTTACAAATCAAAATAGCCCTTTCTCACCGGAAGTGGAAAGCCAGAGCGAAAAAGCGTTTCATATTTGACAAAATATCAGGATTTTTCCGACAATCTTTTTCTGATGCGGCTTAAAGTTTCGGGTTTTACGCCTATATAACTCGCGATTTGGTACTGAGGTACCCGAAGCAATAGGTTGGAGTGCGTTTCTTGTAGTTGTTGGTAGCGTTGCTCAGGCGAAGCTGTGATGTAAGAAGTTTGCAAGCTTTGTTGGCGGAGAAATTCATGCTCCAAAACTTGCCTTGAAATTCGTTCCAGACGAGGAAATTTAGTTAATAGCTCATCTGATTGCTCATTATTGCCGAGTACCAGCAGGCAGTCTTCCGTACACTGCAAAAAGTAAGTGGATTTGACCTGTTCACCAGGCTCAGAAGTAGAGATAATCCATTGTTCTTCTGTGAAAAAGTGGGTGGTTTTTTCTTCCCCATCGATCAGCGTAAACTGACGTACACAGCCTTTTATTACAAAGAATGTGTAAGAAGCAATTTGTCCTTCTTCCAGCAATAGATGCCCTTTCGGGAAATGTTTCATCAACGCACTAGCCATTATCGCCGCTTTTTCCTCTGGTAGCAATGGCTTAAAGCGGCCAAAATAATCGGCAAAGGCTTCTTTCTCTTTTGCGTATTCCATGATTAGCGTGCTTGGAGAGAGGTTTGGAGTTTGGAGAGATGTTCCTTGATCATCAGGTCGTTATGCTCAATTTCCTGCGCTTGCAGCATATATCTTCGACTTTCTTCGGTATTTTTTTGAACGAAGTGGATATGGGCGATATTAAGTAGGGCAAGTGCTTGGTCATTTGGGCGATACAGCCCGATGCTAACGGCTTGATTGAGGTCCGCTTTCGCTAAATTCAAATCCTTTTGCTGCAAATGCAGCATACCTTTTACAAAATAGTAATAAGCGCGGTTGCGCGGAATGAGTAACTGAGGAAAAGTGGTTTGATTAATTATTTTGCCCGCTTTTGTGGTATCTCCCTTTTTCATGGCATTGTAAGCACTCCATACGTGGCCCAAAATAAAATGGATAACAGTAAGCCAAAGCGCATTAATATAGAAAATAAGAGCTCCGCCACCTAGTCCAAACTTAGTGTGCAGAATCGCACCCAATACTAGCGATCCAAAAATCAGGATTGTACGAAATGAAGGCATATTAATGATGGCTTGGTTCTGATTCTCGGAAAAATAACAAAAACTTAATTAAGTCGCTTATCAGCTTGGCAATAAATCCAATACTTTTAGAATTGCCACGTTCCATTTTCATGGAATGACTTTTAAATCAAAATGACCAAACTTATGACACTCAGAAACCTAATGGAACAACTCGATCAATTAGCTGAAACCTTGAAATCAGCTGGTGGCAAAGACAAACAACTCAGTCGAAAAGATTTCAGAGCATTGATCGACGCTACCCACAGCCCGGCGCAGGCGCATTTGATGGAAATTTTTTATTCGTTTTTGTGGAAACTGGAAGCTCGTCCGCGTATGCGGGTCACTCATGAAGTAATCGATAATGGCGTTGCGTTCATCAAAGAACAGATTCTACCTGAATTTGAAATTGCGGAAGTATTTTCTACCCGTACCGAGCAAACCATCGCGCAGGTTCATCCTTCTGCTTGGCCAATGGCCAATCAGCTAGTTCGCGCCACGGAGGAAGACTTGTACTTGACCGCCAAGCAAGTAGCGGGGCGCATTAGCAAACTGACAGAGGGCTTGTTTTTTGATGACTTTGGCTCTGAGGGAAGCGAAAAAATTGAAGCATTTTACCTGGACGCTAATATGGAAGAGCTACTCACCGAAGCAAGTTTTGCCAGTGCACTCAATCTAAACCTTGATAACCCATTAGAAAAAATTGAACGTTTTGTAGAAATTGGAGATACTTTGGATGTGTTTGTAGAGCAACATGTTCGTTTTGGCCGCGACCAACAAGCTGCTAGTATCGTTCAATTGATGGAAGAAAACTTATTGGATATTCGGGTTATCATTTTAGGCGAAGATTACAATCCGGCTGTGCCTGCTGACCATCCTACTTATGTTGTTGGCCTCGGTAAAAACGGCGACTTAGCTGGTTTTAAAACACAAGTGATTTGGACCTGATACGCTAAAAGTTAGCAAGTACAGCATCTTTTAAACTTACCCTCAAGATTTATCGTTATGCGCCATTTCTCTATACTTTTTGTGATTATTGGAATGACTTCTTTTCTTCATTCTCAAACAAAATTTACAGTCCAAGCATGGGTGAAAGCTGAAAAGTCTAATACGCAAAATCCGCTCATTCTTTCCAATAAAAACTGGGACGAAAACAAAGTTGTAAATTTTACTTCGCATCACAATTTGGGGCAAGCTTCCGTCAGCGGTTCGACCCATGGTTGGGCCTTCGCAGTACAAGCTAATGGCGCATGGAGTTGGAATATTGGCGATGGTAAGCGCCGACTCGACTATCTGCCGACTGCCGAGGTGCAACGCATTGATGACGGAGCATGGCATCATCTGGTATGTACCATTTCGGAAGAAAAAGCGACGGCTAGCCTCTATTTTGATGGCCAGATGGTAGCTATTTATAGCCTGGAAGAATTAGAAGCATTGGATTATCTTGATTTGCGCAGAGATCGTATCCAAACTGGAACAAATAGTATTCAGCTCGACACTTTTGCTTTTGATGGTCGCTATATGAGTCGTCTGCAAGTTGAAAGCTTGTATCGCTTACGATCAGGAAAAAAGGTGGAAAAAGATCGCTACCGCGATTCTAAATTAAAGGTACTCAACTGGAATATCTGGCATGGCGGCCGTCGTGACGGCGATCGCGAGGGACTTGAAAAAACGATTCAGATTATTCGCGAAAGCGGGGCGAATGTTTTGTGCCTGCAAGAAACCTACGGCTCCGGTCCGGTCATTGCCGATTCATTGGGCATGGTCTATTTTTACCGAAGTACCAACTTGGGGGTGTTTTCTCGTTATCCGATTGTGGAAACCCATGCCATTTATGAGCCTTTTCACGCCGGGGGCGTTCAACTTTTATTACCCAATCGCAGCGTAGTGAATGTATTTGACATCTGGCTGAATTCGGAACCCGATATCGATATTAGTTTGCAAGAACCCTGGTCGGCTGATCGTATATTAAGGGCAGAACAACCTACTCGACTCAACGAAATCAATGCGATATTACAAGAGTTGCAGCCTTGGTTGAGTCGACAAAAGGAAATTCCACTCATCCTTGCAGGCGATTTTAATAGTCCTTCACATCTTGATTTTACGGAGGCTACCAAATCACGCCATCACGATTTGCTTATCGAGTGGCCTGTCAGCAAAGCTATAGCACAAGCGGGTTTGCAGGATGCCTTTCGGCAAATTTATCCCGATCCAACCCAAAATTATGGTGAAACTTGGTCACCTCGCTTCGATACTTCCTGCAAAGAGCGCATAGACCATATTTACTACTCGCCTGGCGTCATCAACTGCACTTTCGTGCAAAAATTAGATCAGCACCCAGAAGGATGGCCAAGCGACCATGCGGCCGTATTGGCCAGATTTGATTAAGCAACTTCATAGTATTCGAATCCAGTAGTCGATCATTGGCACAGTCACAAAAAAAGGGCCAAAAGTGGGGCTTATTCAATTTGGCTTTGCAAGCCAGGGATTGTTTACAAATAATTAATCCCCTCAAAACATACATATGTCCCCAATTTTTCTTATATTAAGAGTAGTTAGTTAGCAAATCTCCTCACCAGAGAACTACTTTCTACTCTCAAGTTATGCTGTGGCAAAATGTTTGTTTCACAAACTGGGAAGCGACAGTACAAATACCACACACCGTTCAGTCTTTTCCAAATAAACCACCATTTAGCAGGTTCCCTGCCTGTCATTCTGTTCACTAAATTGAATAATCAATGAATTCAACTGACACAGTAAAAGAAATTATCGAATTGTATCGCCAGAAAGGAAATGAAGCCTATGGCGAAAAAGTATCTATGTTGCAGCACATGACGCAGTGTGCTGAGTTAGCTCAATCAGAAGGCTTCGATGAGGAAGTAGTTTTGGCTGCTTTCTTGCATGATATCGGGCACTTTATCGACCAAGAACGCATGGGCCAAAATGGCGGCCTGAACCACGATTCGCTTGGCGCAAAATACTTGGCATCCAAAGGCTTTTCTACCCGTATCTGTGTATTGGTAGGTGGGCATGTCGATGCAAAACGTTATTTGACCTTAGTCGATCCATTGTACTACCAAGAATTATCCGAAGCCAGCAAAAAATCATTGGAACTGCAAGGTGGTCGTATGACTCCTGCGGAAGCCATGAAGTTTCAAGAAAGCCCCTACTTCGAGCTCAACTTAAAGTTGAGAAGATGGGATGAAGCCAGTAAAAATCCGAATAAAAAAGCTACTGACCTGACACCATTAGAAGATTTGATGGAACGTCACCTGGCTGAAAGATTGGAGTTGGTTTAAGTATTCCATCCGCCGAAAGAACGACTTGCTCGAAAAAAATTTCGAACAAGTCGATCCAACTGCCATAATTCAGAATTTTATACTAAAATTGCGTCGAAATCAACCCGGCAACAGTAGTGCATATTTGTTTTTGCTAAAAAAACAGAAATGCACTGCTACTTTTTTTGTACTTTTTCAGAGCAAGACAACTTGTAGGTTGTAGCTCTAATCGGCCGGCCATCATGTACACTCTAAAGACGCATGGCAGAACTGGACTTAGCTGACACACTTAAAAGACTTCGACAAAACGATAAAACCATACTCCACGAATTATTCGAGTTGTATTACCTTCCTGTTTGTCAGACTATTTTCCGGTACATCAAAGAAAAACCACTTACCGAAGATATGGCGCAAAATGTCTTTATCCGTTTCTGGGAAAAGCGCCAAACTATCCAAATCAATTCTTCCATTTCTGCTTACCTTCGTCGCATGGCCGTTAATGAAGCACTAGCTCATTTGCGAAAGCAAAAAGTGTACAAAGAAGAACTAGACCCTAATATGGTCCGAGAAGTTGATCCAGGAGCCGAGCAACAATATTTGCATGGCGAATTGAAAGAAAAAGTGCAGCACGCTATTGATGGACTACCGACAAAATGCCGGATGGTCTTCCAATTGAGTCGTCAGGATGGACTAACGTATAAAGAAATCGCAGATAAGATGGAAATTTCCGTGAAAACGGTAGAAAATCAAATGAGCAAAGCCTTACGAGTACTGCGATCTGAACTAAAACCTTACTTGAATGCATAAAAAACAAAAAAAATAAAAAATAGAATAGGGGGGGAGCCATACTCCTTGCATCTTATCACTGGAAAATGAAATGAATTAAATGAAAGATGAACTGTTTTTGGATCTGATCGCGAAGTATCTGGCGCAGGAACTGTCTCCACAACAGGAGCAGGAATTGCTGGATTGGGCAGCGGCATCTGATGAAAATCAGGCGCGCTTCGAAGAGATGGTTCAGCTATGGGACATCACCGGTGATGCTGCAGAACCGGCTTTTGAAACAGATTTGGCGAATTTTTCTGCCGTAAAGGCAGAGGCTTGGAAACGTATTGACCAGGCTACAACTGCTACAGATAACGAAAAAACAGAGGCGAAAGTAATTCAATTTTCAGGACTTAAAATTTGGATGCGTGTGGCAGCAGTGATTGCATTTTTAGGCTTGGGGTACTGGCTATTTGTACAGCCAGAAGCAACGCCGTCTTCCGCTTTCGCGAAATTGTACCAAACGGGCGAAGCAGAAAAACGGGAATGGACCCTGCCAGACGGTAGTACCGTATGGCTGAACGAAAAAACCCGCTTGCGCTATGTCGATAGCACCGCCATCGGCCAGCGATGGGTAGAATTGAGCGGAGAAGCTTTTTTTGATGTTGAGCGTGATGAAAATAAACCTTTTGTAATCCATTCGGGCAATGCCATCACAAGTGTACTCGGAACGTCTTTCAATGTGCGAGCCTATCCGGAAGAAGAACAGGTGGAAGTGACCGTAGAAACTGGTCTGGTGCGTTTGGCGAAAGCCGACGAAAAGACTGAAGAAGTACAACTAGTTGCTGGTAATACAGGATTGTATGATGATCAAAAACAAAAAGTCATCAAACGAGCCGATAAATTGGAAAATGCAAATGCATGGCGTACCGGAAAATTGTCTTTTTCTGATGTGCGGGTCAGTGAAATTAAGCAAACACTGGAACGCCAATTTGACCAAAAAATAAAATTAGTCAATCCAGCTATTGGCGATTGTCAGTTCAAATTAGAAGAACAAGAAGCAAATTTAGAATTGATATTGAAGATGATGTCTTTTGCTATGGATTTAGATATTCAAACAACAGATTCGCTCATCCTGATCGACGGAGATACCGCGAACTGTCAACAATAAGAAATACACTCACGGGTGCCAACACCCGGAAAAGAAACATAGATGAAAACTGTCTGGCTAACACTTGGATTTTTAGGCTTGTTGCTACCCATCGCGGTACAAGCACAGGTCTTGCAAAAAAAGGTCTCTTTTCATTACGAAAACGAACCACTGGGGGCCGTGTTGGAAGACATCAGTGAAACGCACGGACTTCGGTTTTCATATAGCAAAAACTTTGTTTCGCTTTCTCAACGAGTAAGCTTGAATGTATCAGCCATGCCACTGCAGGAGGCCCTGGACGAACTCTTCGAGCAAGCTGCCATTGCCTATGCATACATGGGGGGCCAAATGGTGCTAAAGGTTGATAAGGCACGCGAACAAGAAATGTTGAGTCAGATTAGGGTACCATTGCCAGAAAAAGTAAAGCCATATCGGCCACTGATTGATCCTCAGCAAAAAGAAAGAAATACGCAATTGGCCATGAATTTGCCGACCATTGATCGGAAAGTGACTAAAAAAGTACCTGGCGGTAAACGAGTCGTGACTTTTAGCCCTGAGCTAATGAACTTGCGCCCTATAGAAGAAGTCGATCCTGAATTCGAGGAGACCAGACTGGCACAAGTTTCGCTATTGCCATTCTTGGGCACCAATTTACAGAACAGCCGAAAAGTGGTAAATAATGTATCACTCAATATTTTCTGGGGTGCCAATGGTGGTGTCGATGGAATGGAAGTTGGTGGTTTGGTCAACAGTATCAAAAATGATGTACGTGGGGTGCAAATAGCTGGACTTGGAAATACGGTAGGAGGAAATACCAAAGGAACCCAAGTGAGCGGACTATTTAATGCCAATGAAGGAAAGGTGCAAGGCGTACAAGTAGGAGGTATATTTAATTTGTCTGGCCCGGCAGAGGCCGTACAGACTGCTGGCTTGTTCAATGTGTGTCGAGGTGATTTTACGGGAGTACAGGCATCTGGTTTATTCAATACTTCTGAAGGCGAAGCTAAGGGTGCACAAGTTTCCGGCTTGTTTAATGTGGCCAAAGATGAAGTCGATACACAAGTTTCTGGCTTGTTTAATGTAGCTGGTGATGTGCAATACGGACAGGTAAGTGCATTGCTCAATCGGGGTAAAGATGTAAAAGGATTTCAGGTTGGCTTGATCAATATAGCTGATACCATTGCCGGAACACCGATTGGCTTAATTAATATCATCAAGAGAGGATACAATCGCGTCGAATTTTCAGCGAGTGAGTCCATGTATGGCAATTTTGCCGTAAAGCTGGGAGCGCATTCTTTTTACAACATTTTCCATTTTGGAACGCGCTGGGATGATGTAACATTTGAGGGCACAGATGGCGAAGAAAAAACAGGCACTTTTGTGAGCTGGTCCTTGGGCTATGGCCTGGGTACGGCAGTGCAGTTGAGTCCTTCTTGGCTAATGAACTTGGAGGCAGTCAGTATGCATGTCAATGAGACAGAGTTTTGGACTGACGAACTCAATTGGCTCAATCAGTTTCGAATGACTTTTGCCGTGAAAACGGGACGAAGAACCAGCTTTTTTGCAGGCCCTGTTGGTAATCTGATGATTTCTAAACGCATGGATCGCGAAGGCAACCAGGTAGGTTCTAACATTATGCCTTACGCAATTGTAGATGAATACAGGAATGACCAGCAAATAAAAGCGTGGGTTGGCTTTAATGCAGGAATTCGTTTCTAGAAGCTGTAACCTTTTGCTCGAAACAACCGACACAATTAATAAATAGTAGCATTTTTTTATCAAATCACCCCTGGGAATCACCCTTTCGGGAAATGGGAGCGGTGTACCCAAAACACAATTTTTGAAAATGAAAAAAATAATTTTATCACTCAGCTTCAGTTTACTGGCTATTGCGCTAATGGCGCAACACGAAACCTTGTTTGGTAATGCCCGCGTTGTTGGTGGCTTCGGTGCACCGATCATTGAGTTTGGCATCGGCAACGACCTGAATACCTCTATTGGAGGAGGTGGTGGTATTGTCATTAACAACTTCTTTTTGGGCGGCTATGGCATGGGCGGACTAGACTTTGACCGACTCGTAGACGATGAATTGACAGAAATCGAAGTAGGTCATGGCGGATTTTGGCTGGGAAGTACCTTTAAACCACACAAAATCCTGCATTTGTACGGAAGTGCACGTATTGGCTGGGGCGCCGTCAGCATCCCGGTAGATGATCCTGATTTCGAATTTAATGACCTGGATAAAATTTTTGTGCTCACTCCTGAGCTAGGCGTAGAACTTAACGTGACCAAGTGGTTTCGGGTAGCTGCATCTGGTGGTTACCGCTGGGTGACGGGCACAAACGAAGCCTTTGGCTATAATGATGAAGACTTTAGCGGCGCTATTGCCACCCTGTCATTTCGTTTTGGCTGGTTTGGTTGGCACCGTCATTAAGCGACTGAGTCGCAAAAAGCTACAATTGAGTTACTAAAAATGACAACTGAGTTGTAAGTATTTTCAGGAATCACCCGATTGTTGAATCTTTGTAGGTGTAAGCAAAACAGTACTTAGAAAAAACAATCAACCCGACTAAAAGGAAGCACCGACTTCCGTCAAACAATCTACATGATTCAGCTCAAACCACTCGTCCTTTCTTCATTCGAAAGGGCGAGTGCAATGGCTGCCTTTCCTGAATACTTACCTTGAATAAAACTTCAAAACCAAAAAACAATCTAAATAATGAAAAAATCACACTTGCTAAGTTTACTTAGCCTATTACTCTTATCTGGCATGATGACAAGTTGTTTCATTGATCTAGATGACGATGATGGCTTTTTTGATTGCATCGACGGCGATGGCCCACTTGTAGAAACAGAACTATTTCTCGATCCTATTGATGGTATTGATTTGGAGCTGCCTGTTAAGGTTGTATTAACCCAAGGGCCGGAACAAATTATTGTGGTCAGAGGCAAACAAAACATCATCAACGAATTAGACCTAGACGTCCGAAATGGCATCTGGGATATTGAAGTAGACGATTGTGTCTCAGACTTGGGCAATATGACCTTTTTTATCACCCTGCCTAATATTCGGGTACTTCGTATTTCTGGTTCTGGTGAAATTATTAGCCCGGATATTCTGCTGGTTGATGATCTTGACCTAAGCATTGCAGGTTCTGGTGACATGGACTTGGGTTTGAATGCAGACGATATCGACATGAATATAGCTGGCTCCGGAGAGATTGTGTTAGAAGGCATCGCCGACGATCTGGATTTTGATGTATCCGGTAGTGGCGATTATCGCGGATTTGGTCTGGAGTGTAATACGGCATTTATTCGTATTGCAGGTTCTGGCGATGCAGATGTGCG